>CALZFR010000091.1 GCA_945648485.1 uncultured Eubacterium sp.
ATGAGATGAAGTGTCTCGTATTTATCAGAATCATATGTCTCCTGAAATACTGTAACATAATCTGCCCCACATTCATGAAGATACTTGTATTCATCAGAATTAAGGGGATATATTTCCAGTCCAACATTCTTAAAATATCTGCTTGCCAGCTTACACGCTTCGCCTATATATTCTACATCACTCACCTTACGGCTTTCACCTGTAAGCATGAGAATTTCCTCAATTCCTGAATCAGCTATAACCTTCATCTCATGTTCAATCTCTTCATAATTCAGCTTTTTCCGGTTTATCTGGTTATAGCAGTTAAATCCACAGTATACGCAGTAATTCTCACAGTAATTAGCAATATAGAGAGGAGTAAACAGGTACACTGTATTACCAAAATGTTTACTTGTCTCATACTTTGCTTTCTCTGCCATTTTTTCAAGAAAAGGTTCTGCAGCTGGTGACAGCAATGCTTTAAAATCTTCAACTGAACATGTATCCTTCTCTAAAGCTCTTAAAACATCTGTAGCTGTATACTTGCCATAATCATATTCATTCATGGCACTTATTACCTTATTTCTGATATCAGGACTTATCTGCTCCATTCCATCCATATAAGCCATATGATCTGTCCTGCTGTTTTTATCATTTTCCAGTCTGTGCTTCTTCTCCAGAGCCTGTGGGCTTAATTTATCTGAATCAACAAAAAACTGATTTTCCATAATATATTTCTCCTTCTGAATTACCTCATAGCCATATGCAAATGTATCTCTGGCACAAATCAATAATAATATTATATTTTAATCTCTTATAAATCCTGTCAGCGGGTCTGACGCAGATGCGCCACGTTCCAGCACTCTTCCCAGACCAGCAAGATATGCTTTTCTTCCAGCTTCTATAGCATATTTAAAGGCACTTGCCATAGCTGGTATATCCCTGGCTGTAGCTATTGCAGTATTTGACATAACTGCTGCTGCTCCCATCTCCATGGCTTCACATGCCTGGGATGGTCTTCCGATACCTGCGTCAACAATAACAGGAAGATCTATTTCGTCAATTAGTATCTGTATGAAATCCTTTGTGGCAAGTCCTTTATTAGAACCTATTGGTGATGCTAATGGCATAACTGCTGCTGCCCCCGCATTAACCAGATCTCTTGCAGTATACAAATCAGGGTACATATATGGAAGCACTACAAATCCTTCTTTTGCAAGAATTTCGGTTGCTCTCACAGTTTCAACATTATCAGGAAGAAGGTATTTGCTGTCTTTCATAATCTCAATTTTAACAAAATCCCCACAGCCCAATTCTCTTGCCATTCTGGCAATTCTTACTGCCTCCTCTGCATTTCTCGCCCCAGATGTATTAGGAAGCAGCGTTACTCCCTCAGGGATATAATCAAGAATGTTTTCTTTATCCTTAGTGTTAGTTCTTCTTACCGCCAGAGTAATAATCTGTGCTCCAGCATTATTTACAGCCGCTTTTATCAGATCCAGTGAATACTTGCCAGAGCCTAGAATAAATCTGGAATCAAACTCTTTTCCTCCAAGCACAAATTTATCTGATAAGTCTGGGTTTTTGCACATATTTTCTCCTCCTCCCATAAAGCTTACAATCTCTACAACATCTCCACTATGAATAATGAAATTATCATATTCATTTCTTGAAACCATTTCTTCATTACACTCCACAGCTATTGTCTGTCTGTTATAACCATTAGAATCCAGATATTCTCCAAGTCCGATTTCTTCAATATCAACTTTCTCTCCACATACTGTAATCATTTTTTTACTCCTTTCACTCGCCGGGTTTTTGCAAATCCAGTAGGCTGCCCCTACTTGATTCCGCAAGCGAACAGCTCAAAGCAAAGCTTCTCGCTGTTCTTGCACCCGGCAAATGAAGAAATGTGCAAGCACATTCTTCACTCGCCGGGTTTTTGCAACAAAAAAGCCGCACGAAGGAACTACACCCGCGGTGGTGTACCCCTTCGTGCGGCTCACGCCTCACTCTTGTGATATAATATCACAATAAATCCTTTATTGCAATATTAGTTTTCTAAGTTTATTTTTAGTTTCCTCATCTGTAAATGCACCATCAACAGCATTATAATACAGCGTATCCTCCTGTTGTCTGGTAATGCCACAAGCAGACCTTATATATTCAAATTCCCTGGATATATCCGTCCTTTCTATGGCGCAGTCATCTGTGTTAACAGTAACTTTAATGCCCATATCAAGGTACTTAACCAGAGGATATTTACTCATATCTTCCACAGCCCTTGTCTGCCTGTTACTTGTAGGACACATCTCCAGAACTATACCCTTCTCCTTAATTAAATTAAGAATGTTGTTATCATATACAGCTCTCACGCCATGTCCGATTCTTACAGCTCCCATTTCAATTGCTGCTTTAACACTTTCAGGTCCTGCCGCCTCTCCTGCATGTATTGTAAATGGTATACCATATTCCTTAACCATAGCAAAAAGCTGTCTGTAACTATCTGTAGGATACAGGGCTTCCGCTCCCGCAAGGTCAACAGCAACCACGCCCCTGTTCCTTACAAGAAACTTTCTTGCAAGTTCAACCGTCAGTCTGTTATCATCCTCATTCCCCTGACCTCTCATACAGCAGAGAATAAGATTAGAGAAAATATGTGCTCTGTTAAGCCCTTCAAGGGCAGCCTCAATAACTTCTTCCTGCGTAAGTCCCTCTCTTGTATGAAGTGCCGGTGCAAATCTTATTTCGGCATATACAGTACCTGCTTTCTCCATACTTTCTAACACAAGGTATACAGCCTCACTTATTCCCCGCTTTGTCTGTAAAAGTGTAAGCGGAAACTCAAAACACTTAAGGAAATCATTCAGGCTTTCACAGGATTCCGGCACAGACAACATATCCACAAGCTGGGTGTCATCCCAGGGAATATCTATATTCTGCACATCAGCCAGCTTTCTTGCAATATCAGCTGTTATTGAACCGTCAAGATGGGCATGAAGGTCGATAAATGGTCCTTTTGTATGCACTACATCACTCATATACCACACCCCCGTCTGTTACATTACGAAAATTCACCTTAAACATTCTGTCAAAATTCCATCTCCATCACGTTCACCAAGAATGTCCCTGGCAACGTATACGCCACTGGCAGAAGCATGTGACAGAGAATGAGTCACGCCACTTCCGTCTCCAATAATATACAGTCCCTTATACCTGCTTTCCAGATTGTTATTAAGTTCTACCTCCATATTGTAGAACTTAACCTCCACTCCATAAAGCAGAGTGTCATCATTAGCTGTTCCCGGAGCAATCTTGTCCAAAGCATAAATCATCTCAATAATTCCATCAAGAATTCTCTTCGGAAGAACAAGGCTTAAATCACCCGGTGTAGCAGACAGTGTAGGCGTTACCATTCCCTCTGCAATTCTTTTTTCGTTACTTCGTCTTCCTCTGACTAAATCGCCGAATCTCTGTACAATTACACCACCACCAAGCATATTGGAAAGTCTCGCAATACTTTCACCATATCCGTTGCTGTCTTTAAATGGCTCCGAAAAATGTTTTGCCACCAGAAGGGCAAAATTGGTGTTATCTGTCTGCTTGTCTGCAGATTCATAGCTATGTCCGTTAACTGTAAGTATTCCGTTAGTATTCTCAGTAACCACAATACCATGTGGATTCATACAGAAGGTCCGTACATTATCCTCAAACTGGTGTGTTCTGTAGACAATTTTACTCTCGTAAAGTTCATCTGTAAGATGTGAAAATATAACCGCAGGAAGCTCAACCCTTACACCGATATCGACTCTGTTGGATTTCGTAGGAATATCCAGTTCTTTGCAAACCCGCTCCATCCACTTACTTCCAACACGCCCCACTGAAACAATACATTTGTCGCAGGTATATGAATCATTCTTAGTGTTGATGACAAATCCCTCACCCCTGCTCTCAATAGTAAGGGCAGCTTCATCAAAATGAAAATCTACCTTATCTTTAAGCTCATTATAGATATTCTTAAGAACCACATAATTAATATCTGTTCCCAGGTGGCGTACTGAAGCATCCAGAAGCTTTAACTTATTCTGCAGGCAGACCTTTTTAATATCTGTCCCTGCTGTAGAATACAGCTTTGTCCCCTCACCACCATGACTCATATTAATCTCATCAACGTATTTCATAAGGTCAATTGCTTCTTTTTTACCTATATACTCGTAGAGGGTTCCGCCAAAATCATTAGTTATGTTATACTTTCCATCAGAAAATGCCCCTGCACCGCCAAAGCCGCTCATAATTGAACAGCTCTGACAATGTATACAGCTTTTAATCTTATCACCATCTATAGGGCACTTTCTTTTATCAAGACTATGTCCTGCTTCAAACACAGTTATTGAAATATCTTTATTTATCTTTAGAAGTTCATAGGCCGCAAATATTCCACCAGGACCTGCTCCAATAATTATCACGTCTGACTTCTGCATGCACAAATCCTCCTGTATTCAAGGGGTCATAACCTTTAGTATAGCTTATTTCGTTCCGAAAATTCTGTCTCCCGCATCACCAAGTCCAGGGCAGATATAAGCATTCTCATTAAGTTCCCTGTCCAGATGTCCAACATATATCTGAACATCAGGATGAGCTTTATGAAGCTTCTCAAGGCCTTCTGGCGCTGCGATAATACACATGAATTTAATCTTCTTTCCACCATGCTTCTTAATCTGGTTGATGGCATCCACAGCAGAGCCGCCTGTAGCCAGCATTGGGTCAGTTACTATAATAAGACGCTCCTCAATAGGATTAGGAAGCTTACAGTAATATTCATGAGGCTCATGCGTCTCTTCATCTCTGTACATACCAATATGTCCAACCTTAGCAGTTGGCACAAGGGCAAGAATTCCAGAAACCATACCAAGACCAGCTCTTAATATTGGTACAATCGCAAGCTTTCTGCCTGCCACCATAGGAGTCATACACTTTTCAATTGGAGTCTCAATCTCAACATCCTTAAGTTCCAAATCTCCCATTGCTTCAAATCCCTCAAGCATGGCAATCTCTTCAACAAGCTTTCTGAACTCATTAGTTCCAGTATTCTTATCTCTAAGCAGTGAGATTTTGTGCTGTATAAGTGGATGCTCGAAGATAGTAATGTTCTTTTCTTCTTTATAATTCACGGTAATCCTCCTCTCTTTACTTGTTATCGTTATTCTTTATAAATATTCCACGGCTTCTGTCACCATCAGGATTAACACCAAACTCATAATCATTTCCAGGTAATACTGCATTGAGAATAACTCCAGCAATTGCTGCAATAGCAAGAGCTGTAAGTGTGATAGATGTTCCTCCCACTGTAAATGTAAGACCATTAGAGAAGCCTAAGCCACACACAAATATTACACCTGCAATAATAAGGTTACGTGACTTAGTAAGGTCAACCTTATTCTCAACTATATTTCTTACACCAATTGCAGAAATCATACCATAAAGCATAAATGATACTCCTCCGATAATTGCTGCTGGCATTGTAGATATAATTGCTGAAAACTTAGGAATGAATGAAAGAACTATAGCAAATATTGCTGCAATTCTTATAACTACAGGGTCATAAACCTTTGAAAGCTCCAATACGCCGGTGTTCTCACCATAGCTTGTATTAGCTGGTCCTCCTATAACACCTGCAAACATAGTAGCAAGACCATCACCTAATAATGTACGGTGAAGACCTGGTTCCACAATGAAATTCTCATCAACTGTAGCAGATATTGCTGACATGTCACCAACATGCTCCATCATTGTGGCAATAGCAATAGGTGCCATAACAAGAATCGCTGTAACATCAAACTTGCATATCTGGAACTTAGGAAGACCAACCCAGCCAGATGATGTAACAGAAGCAAAATTAATGATTGCTGAACCGTCTGGATTAGTAACACCAAATGCATTAAGAATCAGAGCAAAAACATATGAGATAACCACGCCCATAAGTATAGGAATAATCTTAAACATTCCTTTTCCCCATATGTTAAATACGATGATTACAGCCAGGGCAACTATGGCAAGAAGCCAGTTAGTTGAAGCATTAGAGATAGCTGATGATGCTAATGACAAACCAATGCAGATAATGATTGGTCCTGTTACAACTGGTGGAAGGAACTTCATAACCCTGTTAACACCTACCAGCTTAAAGATAAGTGCCACAACTAAATACAGAAATCCAGCCACTACAACACCACCACAGGCATACGCTGCCTTATCGTTGACTGACATATTCTGGTAGATACCTGTCTGAAGATTAGCTATTGTATAGAAACCTCCAAGAAAAGCAAAAGATGAACCAAGGAATGCAGGAACCTTCATCTTGGAACATACATGGAAAATAAGTGTACCACAACCTGCACAGAACAGTGTAACTGATACGACTAAGCCTTTTGTTAAAGGCTCATTACATGCTGCCTGGAAATATCCAGACACCAGAATTGGAACTAAAATTGTAGCTCCGAACATAGCAAACATGTGCTGCAAACCTAAAAGCAGCATCTTTGGAATACCCAGCTGCTTCGCATCGCGGACAGCTTCTTGATTTTTCTCGTTCATACGACCTCTCCCTTGTTTTTCTTTTAATAATAACATTTTTGGGAGATAACTTCAATTCTTAATAACCTCTTTCTTCATCCACTTTCCACTCAAAAATCTTGAAAAGAATATAACACTCCTTAGAGCCCAGTCAGCAAACATTCCATACCATACAGCCATAGGTCCCATATTATATGTTTTTACAAGGAATATGCACAGGGCAACACGACAGCCCCACATGGTGATAATGGATGTAGTCATGGAAAATCTCACATCTCCTGCTGCCCTTAACCCATATGCTGGAACAAATGAACCAGTCCATATTAATGGCTTAACAATAGTAATTGCCGTCATCATCTCAATACATAATGCTGCACTGGTACTCTCCATTCCTGCAATAACAGTAACTGGTCTCAACATGGCATACACCAGAAGACATGATATGGTAATTCCCACTTCAGCGATAATGCATAACTTAATAATATAATATCTTGCCTCTTCTTTTCTTCCTGCACCCATGCACTGTCCAACCACGGTCATAAGGCACATTCCAACGCCAAGCCCGAATATTCCATTAAGACTCTCCAGAATATTAGTCATAGCCTGAGCTGCTATTACAGCTGTTCCCATAGTTGATACAGTTGACTGTATTGCCAGCTTTCCAAACTGGAACATACTATTCTCAATTCCAGAAGGAATACCTATGGCGAGAATAGTTTTAATAAGGCTCCAGTCTGGCCGTATATTCATGTAATCATTAACCACAATATCCTGTCGTGGCTTTGCAAGTGCAACATATACAGCCACCATACAGAATATCCTTGATATAAGTGTAGCAATTGCCGCACCTGTTACACCCATATCAAATGTAAATATGAGAATATAATTTCCAATAATATTAATCACATTAGAAATTACTGAAACCGTCATTGGATATCTTGAGTTGCCACAGGACCTGAAAATAGCCGAACCCGCACTGAACAACGCCAGGAATGGATATGAAAGAGCTGTAAAGAAAAAATATATTACAGCATTTTCCATAACGCCAGGTTCAATTTGACCAAATATTATACCAAGTATTTGTCTTTTAAATGTAATTCCAAATACCGTAATAACCAGTGCAATAACGCCAACTGATATCACTACCTGCTTTGCAGCATTGTTAGCGCCTTCCTTGTCTCTCATTCCAACATAG
>CALZFR010000092.1 GCA_945648485.1 uncultured Eubacterium sp.
ATAGGGAGATAGGAGTTGAATTTAACGGAGGTGTTATGTCATTACAGCTTGCACCACAGCCTAACCATTCCCTTCTTCTTACTGTTTCTTCCGGTAATGATGATTTCGCTGATATGCTTAAGCAGGCTGGTGAGAATGCTGCCAAGGCTTTTGCAGGTTTCGGGAAGAAAGGTAATACTTCCAACGTAATTAAGAGTGGCGGGGATTCGCTGTCAGATTTTCAGGCAAAGCCATATAAACCTGATGAACTTAGGAAATATGATGGCACAGAGGATAATAAATCAGAAGACAATCAGGAAATAAGCCTGATTGCACATTTTAAATCAATGGATATTCTGGAGATGTTCTGCCAGCAGAGTAGAAGAACCTGGGGTGTCAGCAATTATCTTTATCAGGACAGAGAGGACAAAAGCCTTTACCTTATTCTTAAGAGAGGCAGATGTTCTGCAACCAAGTTTGAACAGCTTACCAGTGACATGACTGAATTTGCCGGATTAAGTCCTTTTTCGGAAGAAAGACAGTGTTATATTGAGGAACACTATAAGCTGCTAATTCCTGATAATGCAATTAATATTGTTAAGAAATATTGTGAATAGAATGAATTAATATAAGCGAGGATTATATGAGATATCCTGAATTTATTAAAGCGGGTGACACTATAGGCTTTGTGGCTCCATCCTTTGGATGTGCCATGGAGCCTTATATTTCTGCCTTTGAAAGTGCAGTAGATTATTTTAAGGATAATGGTTATAAGATTAAGAAAGGCCCTAATGTATATGAGGGAAGCGGTGTTGGAATAAGTAATACGCCAAAAGAATGTGGAAGTGAGCTTACTGATATGTATTGTGATAATACAAGTAAGCTTCTTCTGTCTTGTGGAGGCGGCGAACTTATGTGTGAGATTCTTCCACATATTAATTTGGAAAGAATAGGAGAGTCTATCCCAAAATGGTTTGGCGGATACAGCGACAATACTAATTTCACATTTATTAATACAGTAATTAACGATGTGGCAACAATATATGGTCCCTGTGCAGGGGCATTTGGAATGAGACCATTTCACCAGTGTATTCTGGATTACTACAGGATACTGACAGGGGATTTTGAAGGGGAAGATAAGGACAGGTTTATTACATTCAATGGATATGATAAATGGGAAAAAGAAAGCCTGAAATCTCCGCAGAACCCTCTTGCCACAATTAATGATACAGAAAAATCTGCGGTAAAAGCCTATGTGGGGAATAATTTTTTAACTGATGATTCTGATATAAGAAGTTTTACAGGAAAAGACAGACTTTCCTTTTCAGGGAGAATGATAGGTGGCTGCATGGATGTGCTGGTAAACTTACTTGGAACCAGATTTGACAAGGTTTCTTCCTTCCTTGAAAAGTATAAAGAAGATGGTTTTATCTGGTTTCTGGAAAGCTGCGACCTTAATGTATTCTCAATCAGAAGAGCTATGTGGCAGATGGAGCAGGCTGGATGGTTTAAATATGTTAAAGGGTTCGTTATTGGAAGACCACTTGTAATGGGACAGGACATGATGGGACTTGACCAGTATCAGGCTGTTCTTGGAATTATTGGGAAAATGAATGTGCCAGTGCTGATGGATATAGATATCGGACATATTTCCCCAAGCATGCCGGTGATATGTGGCAGCATTGGTGAAGTAACATACAATAAATCAGGATACAGCATCACATACCATTTGAAATAAAAATTTGCATTAATGCCTGTAATGTTATACAATCAAGATTAAGTTTTTACTTATGGACTGATTACTGAATTGGTCTTAAGATAATTGTTTGAAAGGATGGTTATTAATATGGGAATGACAATGACACAGAAAATTCTTGCGGCTCATGCAGGATTGTCTGAAGTAAAGCCTGGTCAGCTGATTGAGGCGGATCTTGACCTGGTTCTCGGCAATGATATCACATCTCCTGTGGCAATTCACGAGATGGATAAGATGACAGTGAAGACTGTATTTGACAAGGATAAGATTGCTCTTGTGCCAGATCATTTTGTGCCTAATAAAGATATTAAATCAGCTGAACATTGTAAATGTGTCCGTGAGTTTGCGGCAAAGCATGACATTACCAATTATTTTGAGGTGGGTCAGATGGGTATTGAGCATGCCCTTCTGCCTGAGCAGGGACTTACAGTGGCAGGTGATGTAATAATCGGTGCTGATTCGCATACATGTACATATGGTGCACTTGGAGCATTCTCGACAGGTGTGGGCTCAACTGACATGGCAGCGGGAATGGCAACAGGTAAGGCTTGGTTCAAGGTTCCATCAGCTATTAAGGTTGTTCTTTCAGGAAAGCCTTCAAAGTGGGTAAGCGGTAAGGATGTAATTCTTCATCTTATTGGCACAATTGGCGTTGATGGTGCTTTATATAAATCACTTGAATTTACAGGTTCAGGAATTGACAGTTTATCTATGGATGACAGATTTACTATTGCTAACATGGCTATTGAGGCAGGTGCCAAGAATGGTATTTTCCCAGTGGATGATATTGCGAGACAGTATATGAAAGAACATTCCAAGAGACCATTTGTTGAGTATACAGCAGATGAGGATGCAGAGTATGACCAGGTTATTGAAATTGATTTAAGTACACTTAAGTCAACAGTTGCATTTCCACATCTTCCTGAGAATACACATACCGTTGATTCTATTGATGATATTAAGATTGACCAGGTTGTTATTGGCTCATGTACCAATGGACGACTTGATGATTTAAGATGTGCCGCAGAGATTCTTTCTGGAAGAAAGGTTGCAAAGGGACTGCGTGTAATTATTATTCCTGCAACACAGAAGATTTATCTTCAGGCTATTGAGGAAGGACTGGTTCAGACATTTATTAATGCAGGAGCAGTTGTGAGCACTCCAACCTGCGGTCCATGCCTGGGAGGTTACATGGGTATCCTTGCAGATGGAGAGAGATGCGTTTCCACAACTAACAGAAATTTTGTTGGCCGTATGGGACACGTTAATTCAGAAATATATCTTGCAAGTCCTGCTGTGGCAGCTGCAAGTGCTGTTACAGGCAAAATCAGCCAGCCATCAGACATTGGAATGTAATTGAAAGGAGTAGGGACATGAAAGCAGAAGGTAAGGTTTTTAAATTTGGTGATAATGTAGATACAGATGTAATTATTCCTGCAAGATATCTTAATTCCTCTGACCCGGCAGAACTGGCAACACACTGTATGGAGGATATTGATAAGGATTTTGTAAAAAATGTTAACAAGGGCGATATTATTGTTGCCAACAAGAATTTTGGCTGTGGTTCTTCGAGAGAACATGCGCCAATAGCTATTAAGGCAGCTGGAGTAAGCTGTGTAATAGCAGAGACATTTGCAAGAATATTTTATCGCAATTCAATTAATATTGGACTTCCTATTATTGAATGTCCGGAGGCTGCAAAAGCCATTAATGCAGGTGATGATGTATCTGTTGATTTTGACAGTGGTGTAATAACAGATAAGACAACAGGTCAGACTTTCCAGGGTCAGGCTTTCCCTGAATTCATGCAGAAGATTATTAAGGCAGAGGGACTTGTAAACTATATTAACAGCAATAATTAAAATATTTGCCACACGGTTAGAAACTCTATAAGTTTCCCGTGTGGTTTTTTGTTGCAAAAACCCGGCAGTCACATTCTTCTTTTGAGTAATCCATTAGGGACAGCCTGATGGATTTATAATAAAGATATATTAAAAATATAAAAAAGTACTTTACAAAATGGATTTTATGTGTATAATAAATATTGTAAAAGTAATTAATGCGTATATTATTTGATTGGAGGTGAGATAATGCATGATATTGTTGAACATTACGGCAAGGTCATCGTTGCCCTTGCTGGTGCACTGGCAGCAGTTTTGCTTACTGTTTCAGTTATAGGTGTTGTCAAGGATAAGACTAATGATGCAGTGGGGAAGATAGCCTATGAGGAAAGAATCAATGCTGCATTTGAAGAACCTACATCAGGAAAGGCGTAGCCTATGGATGATGCAGAGTTAAGACAATATTTAAGCAGGCATAAGGAGGAACTGTTTTGTGAGTTAAAGGAAGAGATTAATAATAACGACATAACGGATATAGAGTGGGATGGCAGCAATCTATGGATAACAGATTTAAAGAGAGGAAGCTTTTTATCAGATAAGAAATTAAAGCAATCCTACGTTGATAATTTATCTATTCGTCTTGCTAATATTATGATGACATCCTTTAACCGGTCAAGCCCTGTGTTGGAGGCCAATACAGAGGATCTAAGAATCTCAATCTGGCATGAATCAAGATGTGGAAGCAAGAGTATCTCCATCAGGAAGATACCAAGAACCATAAGATTTTGCCATGAATCATTAATCGAAAGTGGATATGCTCCAGAGACAATAATCAATCTTTTGGAAAATTGTATTACGGCTCATTTAAACTGTGTATATGGCGGACAGCCCCATGCCGGTAAGACAGAGCTGTTAAAGTATATGTCTACATTTATTCCGGCAAATGAGAAGGTTGGAGTATATGAAGATAATCAGGAAATCCACTACAGAACAATTAATCCAGGGAAAAAGTGTGTAGAATTCCGGATAGACAGCAGATTTGGCTATTCCCAGATTATTAAGGCAGGACTGCGTCATAACGTGGACTGGGTGCTTTTGTCAGAATCAAGAGGGCAGGAGGTTTTAGATCTCCTTAATTCCTTAAGTACAGGTGCTTACTGTATGACCACCATGCATCTTGACAGTGTGAAAAATGTGCCTGACAGAATGTACAATATGCTTGGCGAAAGTAATGTGACAGACCGTTTTATCAACAGCATTTATCAGTATATCGATGTTGGGGTGTTGGTGGAGTGTGATAAACATGAGCACAGAAGTATCAGGGAGGTTGGTTTCTTTACAAGGACTTCAGGAAAAAACTGCTGTACCATAGTGTATGAGAATGGAGAATTTACAGCTAAAGAACTTCCAGAGGAAATAAGTTTAAGGTTCAGGAAATTCGGAATTGAGAATCCCTTTGGCAGATATGAATGGAGTGATATATGAAAAATAGAAAAAGAGTATTCATAAGACCAGGTGATATTAAGAAAATTGCAGCATTAACAAGCGAAACTAATGTTACTTCATATGGTGTAATGGTTTGTGCCGGGATGATATCAGTGTCAGTATTGCTGTGTTACATTTACAGACTTAATCTGCTATGTTCTGCATTGGTTTTTGCTACAGGAGCTTTCTGTATACCTCTGGTACTGTTTTATCATTTTTACCAGAAAAGGGAAAATATCCGGTTTAGTCAGGTTGATGTATATATTCATCAGATGGCGTACTCATTTATGAGAAATCCAAAGATTCTGACAGCTTTGAAGGATACGATGGAAATAGCAGATGGACATCTTAAGCAGGTTATCTTAAAGTCAGTGGTATATCTTGAAAGTGAAGACAAAGCTTTAGTTTATGAAGAATCATTAAAAATAATTGAGGAGCAGTATCCTTGTGAAAGGGTAAGAACGCTTCACAAATTTCTTATCAGCATAGAGGTAAGAGGTGGCGAATACAGACAGTCTCTTGCTATACTTCTGGATGATTTCGACAGATGGGTACGGCGTATGTATAAGCATCAGGAGGATATAAGACATGTAAAGATTAATTCTAATATAGGAGTGATTTTAAGTTGTATTCTGGCATCTATGTCAATAATAATGACCTCCATGATTAATGTAAGCGGCGAATTAAGCCTTAATATAACAGATAATCTGATATATCAGATAGAAACATGTGGTTTTCTTGTTATCAGTATATGCTATTTCACATATATCCAGATTCACTATTCAAGAGACTGGCTTTCGGGTGTAAGGGATGAAGCTTCAGTAATCAGGGATTACAATTACGTGTTTTTAAGAAAAACCTCTGTTATTACAACAAATAAGCTACTATGTACTGCAGTGATTCTTGCAACCGGGAGTTTTCTTGGGAATGATGTGAATTATCTGTTTCTTCCTGTATCCTTTGTAATAGTTTCTGCTGTATATATCTGTCCTGTTTTAATGAAGAGTAAGGCTATGGGAAGATTAAAAGAGGATGTATATAACGGATTTTCAGAATGGCTGCGGGAAGTGGCAATTAATCTTTCTCATGAACCTTTACAGGTGGCAATCCAGGAAAGCTATGGCAGCTGTCCGGCGGTTATGAAACCTTCTCTGGGAAGATTCATATATGAGCTGGACGAAAACCCCTGTGATGTTGCACCATATTACAGATTTCTCTCAGAGTTTAATATTCTCGATATATCTTCCACTATAAAGACTCTATACACCATAACAGAAAACCAGTCAGACCACATAGATGATGTGATTAACAGTATTATCAGCAGAAAAAATGAGCTGGCAGACAAGCATGAATCTCTAAAGAACCGGGATGACATAAGCGTATTACAGTTTGCGGAATACATACCTCTTCTCTTTGTTTCTGTTAAGATTGGAATAGATATGATGCTGGTTATATCCAGCTATCTTTAGTATACGGTTTCTACGAAAAATGGAGGTTTAATATGGAGATAATTGAAGAATTCGGACAGATGATTGTATCTGTGTTTTTTGTATCTGTGGTTGTAACAGTATTTGCAAATATACTGGGCTGCATAGTGTAAAGGGAGAAATATGAAGTCAATAATAGACTGTTCAGTTCATCTTATTATACTTACTCTGATATGCTTTATTTCCTTAGACTTTATTATGGTTAATGTTGATATCAACAGGAAACAGGAAGCAGTTAGCTATATGGAAAGCTACATTGAGCTGTATGGAGAAAGTGAAAAAGGTGATATGGGATATGATCTTGCAGATGGGATAAAAGATGCGGTGAGAGATATAGCCTGTGATAATGGAATTGATATTAATATATCTTACAAAGCTTCTACCACTAACTACCATTATTATGACCTTATATGTGAATACAGTCTTAATATGCAGCTTATGAATATTAATAAGATTGTTAGAAGGCACAGTATTGTACGTACAGAAAGGGATGAACTGTGAGAGGAATAGTAAGTGCAGGAGGAATGCTGGTTGTATTGGTATTAGTCTGCCTGATTCATTATGGACTGATTAATAACAGTGTGAGGGAGAATGAAATACACAGTGGTCTGTCTATGGCTATGGATTATAGTATAGATATGCTTTCACAGGAAGCATTTAAAGACGAAGAGGATTTCTTACAGAATTTCTGCAGGATATTGAGTGGTGCTGTTACATCAGACGGAGTAATAGATGTATTTCTTCTGGATAGTGACTGGGAGGCAGGTTATATAGATATTGTTGTGGAGGAAACATACCAGTATGGGTTTTTGGAGAGACAGGGTAAAACCAGATGTGAGAGGGCATTCAGGATTATTGGGTAATATTAATTCCAGGGGATTGATAAAGGCTGGTGTCATTACTGTATTATTTGCAGCAATAGTCATCCTTCCGTCAGTAAAAGCGGCAGCTGATAGTGTATACAAATGGCTGTATGATGTGAAGATGACTTATTCTAAAGAGAATATAACATTAAATCTGTCACTGGAGGATATCAGTGCAGTTCCTGTAGATAAAAATATGGGAACGGTACTCTTCATTCTTGATACTTATCTTAAGGACAGCGATAAACCTGATGGAAAG
>CALZFR010000093.1 GCA_945648485.1 uncultured Eubacterium sp.
TCTCTTGTAATATCCCAGTGTAGTAGTTAGTGGATTTGCATGACCATCAGTTGGACACCAGCTTGCACCAATTACCTCATCTGAAAGATATGGACATATCTCTTTTACTTCCTTCTGGTCAATCATTCTGACATCAAGGCCAACGGATTTAGCATTATTTGCAAGCATCTCCAGTTTCTTAAGATGTGCAGGTGTTTTTCCCATTCTCAGATTACCTTTCTGGGTATATTCTGTATCCACTCCCAGTTCCTCTGATAATGTTGGCCACATATTCTGTATACCATACATAGCATATGGCAATTCTCTGACATCTCTGCCAGACTGACGAACTCCTCCACCATTTCTTGACGAACCACCATGACCTATGCTCTTACTGGCTTCCAGAACTGCGACATTTTTAACACCACTTTTTGCAAGATAATATGCTGCTGCACATCCATTTACGCCGCCACCTATAATTACAACGTCTGCTACATTACTCATAGTCAACACCTCCGTCTTCTGCAAGTATACACATCTCTGTTGGTCTCATTGGAGCTCTTGAACTTGCATATTCCACCTCCGTAGGAGCAACTTTTAGTTCACTTGCAATAATTGATTTAACAAGCTTTCCGCAAGTCTGACCCTGACATAATCCCATTCCTGACCGTAAGAAACGTCTCATTTCTTCTATTGTAAATATTCCCTCATGTACTGCCTTTCTTATCTCTCCTTTAGTAACCTCTTCACACCTGCATACAAGGAAATTGTCATCTGGTCCTTCTACATATGGTCCAATTTCTTTTAATTTTTCCTGAATATCTATCATAATGCAACCTCCTGGATTTCTTTTTTATAAAACCTGGCTTTCATGACCATATCATTTGGAACCTTTATAGTAAGCAGATAAGTATGGTCAAATACAGGTGCAGTCCTTACTTTAGTTACTTCTGCCTCGCATACAACTTTTCCATCACGTCCTAACGCATATCCTTTATCTCCGACTTCAGGAATTGGGAAGAATTCATATGGCATAGTAACTTCACCAAAGCCTTCCTCTACATCCTCTTCAACCAGGAATATTGACTGACCTGAACAAGATGCCACGCACATTCCACATCCGATACACTTCTTATCAGGATCAATTGCAGGAAGAGATGTAATATTCTTTCCTATTCTTATACAGCCTTTCTTACATGCATCTTGACATGGATTACATGGAATATTCTGTGTACACTCTATTACAGGATGTATTCCCTTCTGATGTGTAACACCCGGAAATCTTTCAATCTCATCATCAGCAACATAGCCTTTGTTAAGAAGATTCATAGAAACGTCAATTCCCTCGTCCGTCTTCTCGACTAATTTGCCCCTGTTCTTTGGTGCAAACATACCCTGACGTAATGTGTCCAACTGCGCTTCTAACTCTGCTATTCTTTCGTCTCTTTCTTCCTCAGTAATATATCCGAGATAAGATGCAATAGCAGCTCCTGACATTCTGCCTTCAATCATTGCTGAACTTGCTTCCTCAATACCTGATACATCACCTGCGGCATATATTCCCGGAACACTTGTGGCACCATATTTGTCACATACGGGAACATGACCACCCTTAGTGTCATCCATCTGGACTTCTGCCTGCTTTAATAACTGTGACATTGGAGAAAGACCAACTGCAAGACATACAGTATCAACATCAAAATGTTTCTCTGTTCCAGGAATAATTTTCCAGTCTGGTCCAACCTGTCCGATTACTACTCCTGTAACATGTGTATCTCCCTCAACTCTCACAATTGTATGGGACAGATAGAATGGGACACCACATCTTGCAATTTTAGCTGCATGAACACCATATCCACCAACTCTTGGTGCTGCATCTGCTAAAGCAACAACCTCACAACCTGATTGCATTAACTGGTAACTTACAACTAAACCTACATTTCCAGAGCCCAACATTAAAATTCTGTTACCTGGTTTAATATGATGGAGATTCATCATTGTCTGGGCAGCTCCGGCACCAATAACACCAGGCTTAGTCCAGCCCTCAAAGTTGACCATATTCTCGCTTGCCCCGGTAGCAACAAGCACTGCATCCCCCTTATAATGCTTTATCTTATCACCAATTCTTACTGTTACTTCCTTTTCAGGATAAAGTCCTATAACTGTGGCATTCAATATTACTTCAACGCCATACTCTCTTGCTTCTTCAAGAAGTTCCTCACCAATTTTAAAACCTCTGACCTTTGCTTTATGCTCTTTGGAACCAAAAAATTTATGTATCTGCTTAAACAGCTGTCCGCCAGGCTTTGCATTTTCATCAAAAACAATTGGCTTTAAACCCTTCCTGGCTGCTTCTATAGCAGCTGATAACCCTGCTGGACCAGCTCCAATTATTATCATGTCGAAACGTTCTATCTTCATAATATCATCTCCCATCTACATCCTATTCTTCTGGCGATGCTGACACGCCATACTGTGTCTGAACAACCATTCCTTCTTCAAGAGGGGTTATACATGTTCTTATATTAGGTTTTCCATCAACTATCATTACACAGTCTGTACATCTTCCTATTGCACAAAAGATTCCTCTTGGTTCATGTGTTTTAGCTGTGTACCTGTGAGCCATAACACCTGCTGCCTTTAATGCTACAGAAATAGGTTCACCCTCATATCCCTCCAGTATCTTTCCATCATAACTGAAAGTAACCTTTTTTCTTTTAGGTGTTTCTCCCAAAATCGGATGATTCTCAATTCTATCCATAATTCAATCCCTCCTAAACTAATCTGACCGAGCAGGCTACCCCTGCTACGATTACACAAAAAGGCGTCCACAGCTTATATACTGTAGACGCCTTTGTCTTTAATCATTTTCTGGTTAGAATATAACACCTTGGTCTATATTATTATTGTAAAAATCGATACAACGTATCTTTGTCCATAAAAAACACTTTTCCTAGACAGCCGAAAATATTTGTCAATATAACATGTATACCTATTGGCACATCCGAATTTATGTGTTATCATATTCATGTATAGTTTTGCTAATGAGTTTATTTGTGAGGGGACAAATAATGAAAGCTGTTTTAATTGATGATAATAATGTATGTTTAGAGACAGAATCAATAATCATACAGGATATAGACGAAATTGACGAATTACATTCATTTCAGTATACTGCTGATCTTTTAGATTATATGTCAACAACACCTGTAGATATTGCTTTCTTAGATATTATTATGGATGATTCCGATGGTATATCTCTTGCTATGGAAATAAAAAGGATGCAACCAGATTGTAAAATTGTATTCATAAGCAGTTCCAGGGATTTTGCCTTGGAAGCGTTTCAGGTGTATGCATCTGGCTATCTGTTAAAACCAGTTACAAAAGATGAAATCATCAATGTTCTTAATAATATTATATAGCATTATTTATGTCATCCTCACATGCAGCCATAGCCTTAAGTGCCTTATCTAACAACTCATCAAGCCTTTTAATTAACAATCCTTAATATATGCCTCATTCTTGCTTCTTCTGCCATATATCTTCTCAAGATGCCTGATTACTATTTCTTTCGGTGTTATGAAAGGCTCCCTGTGACTCAGACAAAAATTATCTGCTTTAACTGTATTCAGAACATTGATTTCTTCCTTTAACAATCCTGCATTATACACCTTTTCTTCCAATCTTTCCATAGCATATATCCCATCGCCAAGAAAGCAGTACGTTTCATCAGCCTCCATAGCAAGAGAGCCCTTGGAATGGCTTGAAGGAAGAGGAAATATGTGTAGTCTAACACCACCATCATCTATGTATATGTCACTCTCAGTTATATCCCCCAGACCTGTATGTTTAAATGTTAGTCTTCCCTGATAGACTTTATCAAACTTAATCTTCTGGATATTCCCAATATGGTCCGGATGAAAATGTGACAGAACAGCATTAACCTTCTTTCCGTCTCTGTTAAATTCATTAACTATTTCTGGAATATCAGGATGATTTCCCACGTCGAACATCCACACATGATCATTTCCATTAACCAGCACTACGTTGGCAGAAAGAGGAACATCTGTGGACGTTATATAAGATATATGGTTATTCAGTTTTATTAATTCTAAATTATTATTATATATCATATCTTTTCATTGTTTCCAGATTGCGGTACTCATGTTTCTCATAATATCCTATAAGTCTGCCATTATCCCGGAGTGCTACCATATAAACATCTTTGTTCTGCTTCTCATTATGAAATGTATATACTATGTTATGGCTTTCATCTGCTGCAAACCACTCCACAACCTTTTTAATGTTTTCCACTGATTCAGGGTTATGACAATCTAATAGACTTTTACCAATAAGACTGTATCCACCCCATTTTGCATAGTTGGTAACAGCTGCTGGATTCATGTAAATTATTTCATGCTGCAGATTGCAGATAACCACTGCCGCCCTGTCCTGTTCTAAAATGCTTTTAAAGTATGTTGATAAATTTTCTTCTGCCATAATATTATTCCTCCTGTTGACTATGTATATCACACCAATTTCATCAGTTTACAATTCTCAATTCCTGCGTCCCAGAAATGTTCCAGAGGCATATGTCTTATCTGGCATACAATACTTGAATTCATTGCCCCATGCCCTACAATAAGTATATCCTTTCCCTCCGCCAGTCCTGGTTCAACTACCTGCTTTAAGAACTCCCCTGTTCTTGCAAACAGTTCTTCAAAGCTTTCTCCGCCTTCAACAGCTTTATAGTTTGCTGGGTCTTTAAACAAAACATTCACCGGGCAATCCGGTATCTGAAATGAATTCTCTGTTCCTTCATATACTCCGAAACTCATTTCCATAAGTCTGTCATCACAGATAATTGGAACCTCTCTTCCCTCAAGAAATATCTGTGCTGTTTCTCTTGCTCTTATTAATGGTGAACAGTAGCATACATCAAAATTAATATCTTTATACTGTTCCCTGGCAGCCTCTGCCATTCTCCGTCCCTCTTCATTTAACGGAATGTCTGTACGTCCCTGCAACTTATGCAGCACATTCCAGTCTGTTTTTCCATGTCTCATAATATACAGCATAATTATTCTAACTCTCTTTCTCCAGTACTAAGCATAATAATAAGATTTCTGTTCTTTGATTTCCATGTTTCCATAGCAGAAGTATAACATGAACCACTACTTTTGGCTACCTTACCCCACCATCTAAAGCCAGTGGGATTGCTGTAGCCATAACTGTTCCTCCCATTTTTATTATGTAAGTATTTACATAATTGGGAGAGCATAAGCATCTAATCATGCAAATCTATTCTTGCAATGTCCCTGTGAGGATTAGTTTCCGCTAATCCTAAGCTTACAATCTGTCCTTGTATTGGCGTGAAATGTATCTGCATTGACTGAAATGCTTGTACCATCTGCTCTTTATCAAGCTTTTTCCCCAGCGTAATATGAGGAAACCAGCTAAAGGGCTGGTAACATTTACTGATTAATACATCCTCTCTTACAGAGATATAGTTGTATATACTTTCTGATAAATGCTGTAAACCCTTATTCAATACAGGTGCCGCATATATCACATAAGGAAGAAATTCGCCCACAGATATTATATTAATGTGACATTTACCTAATGATTTTAATCTATAGAAATCATTAACCAAAACCTCTGGCTTTCGTATCTCGAAACTTGAAATGGTCATATGAGGAGGAACATTGTTTTCCGTCATATATACATTTCCAGTCTCTTCCGCAATACTGTTAATGTATCTTTGCAGCTGCTTAGTGGTCTGATTGTCAAAATACGCTGATATAAGGTACATACTAATTCCCCCATTCTGAAAAACCATCAAAATGATTATTTTTTGAGAAAAGCAATCATTCTGATGGTTTTATATTCCATACTAATTCAATTATACTACAGCTTCTTATATATTACAGTGTGCTTCCGAAATCAGTTACCAATACCTGGCCAGTAATAGCACGTGATTCATCTGATGAAAGGAAGAGAAGAATGTTGGCAACATCATCTGGCATACAAGGCTGAACCCTAAGATCTGAATGTTTTCCCATCTGTCCAAACATATCAGCATCCAGATTAGCTGGATTCATGCCAGCAACCATTGGAGTAACAATTGTTCCAGGACATACCGCATTACAACGGATTCCTGTACCTGCAAATCTTAATGCTGTATGTTTTGTAGTTCCAATAACAGCTGCCTTAGAAGCAACATATGCAGCTCCACCGCAGCCCATAACACCTGCAACTGAAGCAACATTGACAATTGAGCCCTTGCCAGTCTTTGCCATCTGGGCAGCTGCGGCACGCATGCAGTACATTGTTCCCTTAGTGTTAATATCAATTATTCTGTTAATATCTTCATCTGTTGCACGGTCAATTGGCTTTAATCCTTCCTCAAGAACACCGGCACAGTTAATAAGTACATCTACATTTCCATATGCTTCAACAGCTTTTGCTATAAGGTTATCAGCATCTTCTGCCTTAGAGATATCTGAAACAACTGGAAGAACCTCTCCACCTGCCTCACGAATCTTTGCAGCTACCTCTTCAAGCTGAGGCTGACGACGTGCTGATATAACAACCTTAGCACCTTCCTTGGCAAAGAGAATTGCTGTAGCAGCACCTACACCAGAATTACCACCTGTAATAATTGCAACCTTGTCCTGTAAACGTCCCATAATTGTAAAATCCTCCTTAAAAATATATTATCTGACTTCTTTCTGTAATACATACAGAACTATGAGTCTATTATAATACACCAGCTATGGAATGTCAAAAATTTATCAAAATATATGATGGATGATTTCTACATATTTTTTATATTTACATATTTCAGTTAGCAAATGCAAACATCGACTTACAGATTGCATACTGCATATAAGGGTATATTTGTCATCCAATCCTGCTCAATATATTTTTTTGTTGAGAATCTAACCGCCATCTCTGGTTTATATTTCTCACAATAGCTCCTCAAACTCTGGGATTTAGTGTTAGTCTCAGCTTTAACCTCAATAGGAACAACATTCTTACCAATCTGAACCAGAAAATCCTGCTCAAATGTAGATTTCTCAGTTCCATAATAATACGGTGTATATGATGTATCTGATATAATCTGTTGCAATACATACTGTTCTGTCAAAGCACCTTTGAATTCAACAAATATGTCATTACCTTCAAGTATTGATTCAACATCCAGTTCACTCATTGCCCCTAATATTCCAACATCTAGAACAAATAATTTGTATATATTCATGCTTTTATAAGCACTCAATGGAACATGTGGTTCATTGACCCTATTCACTTTGTATATCAATCCACAATCCAACAGCCATTGTATCGCTATTTCATAATCGCTGCTTCTTGCCCCTTTCTTTATCTGTCCAAAGAAAAATTTCTTGTTCTCTTTTGCAAGCTGTAGGGGAATTGACTCCCATACCATACGAATTCTAGGGAGATTTCTTTCATCAACATGTTTTCCAAAATCGCCCTCATATTGTCGTATAATA
>CALZFR010000094.1 GCA_945648485.1 uncultured Eubacterium sp.
ATTTAAAACAATCTGATTATCACTCATTATCTATCCCTCCTTATACGATACCACGGCCACGAACCTTCTTACTTGCCCAGTTACAGCCAAATACCAGGATCATTCCGACAAATGATTTAAACAAACCAACTGCAGTTGAATAACCGTAATCTGAATTACCAGAACCGAATGTTTTAGCATAGATATATGTCTGCAATACATCGGAAACAGCAACTACGGCATCGTTCATAGTAACGAATACTGATTCGAAAAGGTTCATAACCTTAGCAAGGTTAAGAATGAATACAGTAATAATTGTGTTAGCCAGAGCTGGAAGTGTAATATGAATTAATCTGTTCCAACGGTTAGCACCATCAATCTGGGCAGCCTCATATAAGTCAGGACTGATACCTGATAATGTGGCAAGGAAGAGGATTGTTCCCCAACCTGTATCCTTCCAGATATTCATAATATAGAACATACTTCTCCAATACTTGGTTTCACCAAGGAAATATATTGGTTCAGATATGATATTAGCCTTAAGCAAAATACTGTTAACAACACCTGAAGCATTAGGGTCAAGAATCATCTTGAATACAGATGCAACTACTACCCATGACATGAAGTGAGGTAAGTATATAATTGTCTGCACTGTCTTCTTAAATCCTAAGTTTACAATCTCATTCAGAAGAAGTGAGATAATAACTGCCATACCAGTATTAAGAATTAACTTTGTTAATGAAAGTACAAGTGTATTTCTGAATGATCTCCAGAAATAGATATCATTAGTAAACATTCTGTTGAAGTGATAGAGACCTACATAATAAGGTGCCCTGATTACATACTTCGTAAATGCGAAACGGCAACCAAGCATTGGCCAGTAGAAGAACAGGATAACCATGATAAATACTGGAAGGAACATTACATAGAATCCTCTATGGTAATATATCTTTGTCCATATGCTTCTGTTGATTGAATTAGAAAGGAATCTCTTATCGACTGCAAGATCCTTCTTAAAATACTTCATAATATCGATAAAGCAGCCTGCAATAGCAATAGCTATACCGATAATAATAACAAATAAACCGCATCCAACAACAAACTTGTCTTCTCCGTTGCCATTAGATAATAAATCTGTTAATGAATATACACTGTATTTGTTTCTTCCTGTGTAACCCCTAAACTTCACAGCAACAAAAGAAACGATAAAGAGTATTCCACTAAGTGATGTTGTAATAATTGATAACTTCTCTCTCTTAGCCACAACAAGAAGAATTGAGCCTACAAGGAGAAGAAGATAAATGTACCATAATGCGCTGATGTCAATATTCATAAAGCTGTAGGCATCTGAAACTGTTCCAGTATTCTGAACGAATGGTAACATACTGCCTAACATTGCAATGACTATACCAACTATTGCAAGAATCTTCAAGTTAGCAGTAGCCCTGTCATCAACAAGAGCACCACATCTTGGACATACCTTAGCCTTCTTAGGCAATTCTGTATTGCAAGACTTACATTGCATCTTCATACCCTCTTTCTTAATAATTTTCTAAGCCTACATCTAAAGATTAATAAGCTAAAATCAAATCCGCACCTGATGCCTGAAAAACCAGGCATCAAAGTGTGGATTCGTAAATATGGTCTTAAACCAATAAAGTAACTGATTACTTATTTAAAGAATCAAGAATTTCCTTAACGTAAGTGCTTACCTGCTGGTTGTAGTAATCCATACCCTGGTCAACTGTCCACTCACCAAGAGCAACCTTAGCTACAACTTCTTTTCTAGCCTTGTTAACATCGTTAAGATTATCACTTAAAGCATCTGTCATAGGAACAGCAACAGCTGACTCGCAGTTTTTAGCGAACCACTCACCATTCTTCTTAGCAATATCTGTAATAGAAACAGGACCTGTAGTGCCATCCTTGAACTTACCTAAGCAAAGAATTGGATCAATATGATTCTTTGTCATCAATGTGTTAGGCTTCTCTGGAGATGGAAGGAAGTGGAACTGACCTTCCTTGTACTCTGTTGGCTTATCTTCCTTACCCTTAACAGTAACTGACTCAGCCTTATCATCCCAGTGAGTTCCCTTAGCGCCAGCTTCCCAAGCTAACTGAACATCACCACCATCGAGCATTGTATCAATGAAGTACTTGAAGATTCCTTCTGGATTCTGTGCCTTCTTTGTGATAGCCCATACTGGTGATAATCTCTCTGTATATTTACCAAGTTCCTTAATAGGATTGATAGCTATAAGTTGTGAATCAAGTCCCTTTGCTTCAAGGTTAGTCACTAAGTTCCTCTTCCATGTACCAGCCCAGTATGTGAATACGCCTGATTCAGAAGCTGGATCTGTTGAATAAAACTTGTTACGGGCATCAGAAGTTTTCTGACCATTAGAAGCCTTATCAATTACGCCATCAGCAACAGCTGTCTGAATTCTCTGAAGAGCATCCTTCATAGCCTGCTCAGAGAAACCATCAACATACTTGCCTGATGTATTCTTGTAGAATGAATACTGAGCCTTCTGGAAGAACTCTGGAAGGTAGTTAGTATATGGAGCCTCGCCAGATACGAAACCAGGAGCTGAAATTACGTAATGACCAACAGGTGCTGCCATCTGCTTTAAGTATCCATAGTATGTATTGAAGTCCATAGTTACGTTCTCAACCTTAGATGCATCAATACCAGCCTTAGTTAACCAAGCCTTCTTGATGTATGTACAGCATCCATTACCACGACATGGAGTAAACGCATACATAGCCTTCTTGCCATCCTCACCAGGAACAAGTAATGAAGCAAGAACAGCATCAGCAGTATCAATCAGTCTGCCTGAATTCTTTGTCTCAGAGTTGTTCCAAGCATCTGTCATATCCCAGAGCATTCCGTTAGCTGCATATAATGCATAGTAATCAGAAGAAAGGATACATACATCAGCCTCTGTTCCAGATGTAAAAGCACTCTTAACTGAATCATAGTAGTTTGCATGAGGTGGACGAACCCATGAAATTGTTCCCTCTGCAAGACCTATAACCTTCTCAAGATACTTGTAAAACTCCTTACCACCATTCTCTTCAGTTGCTACAGTACCATCTGCCATAACTGTGAAAGAAGTTGGCTTAACAATTTCCTTCTTCTCTGCAGCTGTAGTACTGTTTGTAGTTGTACCAGCGTTGCTTCCGCCGCATGCTACAAGTCCCATTACAGATGTAAGTGTAAGACCTACAGCTGTAAGTTTCTTAACTGTTTTTTTCATAAACCTATAAACCCTCCTTATTGGTTTTCGGGGCATTAAAACCCCAGTTCATATTTAAGACAAAGGTATAATACCATTTTTGTGCTATTTTAACAAGACTATTTTGAACAATTATTGTATTTTTTTTGTTCAATTTGTGAAACCCCAGTGTTTATGGGCTTTCTTAAATGTGAATTTTTTTATGTTTTTCGACAAAAATCGTCAAATATATATTTTAGCCATACTTTTTTAATTTTTTATATTGAGTTTTTTATGTAGATTTTGCACTATGCTAATGATTTTTTCCTTGATTTTTTATGTCAATTTTACCATATTAATGTGATTTTTTTAATATTAAGCATTTCTTTTGTGATAATTTACCATTATTATATAAATCTTTCTTCCTTATAATATATTAGCAAATCCATCACTTCTATAAAACCTTACTTCCTGTTCACTCTCAATGCTGATTCTGCCTGCAAATGCGTCATTAAGAGTTGGTTTAAGGCAGTTTATATCCGCAATTTCCCCCACTATATCTAATTTCACATTCTCTTCATACGCAGTGTCAAGTACATATATTCCACCTGCAGATAAGATATAGTTAAGCTTTCCAACACTGTTATAATCCACTGTAATAAAGCCTCTTATTCCACATACCTCTTCTGCAAGTCCAGCATTCTCCAGCGCCTCCTTAGCTGCACTGCTGTAAGCCTTTACCAGTCCTCCTGTTCCCAGAAGTGTTCCTCCAAAATATCTTGTAACAACAACAAGACAATTCGTAACGCCGAATCCTTCCAGCACGTCAAGCATAGGTTTTCCCGCAGTACCTGACGGCTCACCATCATCTGAGAACCGTTTTTCCTGTCCATCATTGCCACATATGTAAGCATAACAGTTATGCCTTGCATCATAGTATTTTTTCTTTATTGAATTAACATAATCCAGAGCCTGCTGTGGTGAATCCACATTCAGCGCAATGCTGATAAACCTGGATTTTTTCTCCACGATCTCGCCCTTTCCGGTCTTAAGAACTCTTTTCATAATCTGTATGTTCTCTCCTTCCTGTTATTTATCATTATGAAGAAACTATTATGATTTGTCAAAGAGTTCTGGTTGTGGTATAATCTACGAGATTAATTTTAGTTCTGCAAAGAACATGATTACAAATAACCGATTTAGAAATGAGGATTAATATGAATTATGGCAAAAAAGGCATAATACAAAAGAAGAAATCAATTACTTCTTCATCCACCAAGCTTGGCAACAAATTTGGTGTAGCCGGAATCAAGCTGTTATTTATACTAGCCATTGCTCTTATAGTATCTGCTTCCTGTCTGGCTCTTGGTGCTGCCCAGGGCATTATAGCCAGCGCACCGGATGTAACTTCTATTGATGTATCGCCAGAAGGATACGCAACAAGAATATATGATATCGACGGAAATGAAACCCAGGCTCTTTCAACATCTGGTTCCAACCGTATCTCTGCAGACATTAAGGATATTCCTCTTACTCTGCAGCATGCATTTGTTGCTATTGAGGATGAACGTTTCTATGAGCATAACGGTATTGATCTCAAAGGTATTGTCCGAGCAGCCTCTCTGGTTTTTTCCAGTGGAAGATTATCACAGGGTGGCAGTACTATTACACAACAGCTTCTTAAGAATAATGTATTTAAAGCATTTAATGAAACAACCGTTGAGAAGATTAAGCGTAAAGTACAGGAACAGTACCTGGCTGTAAAGCTTGAAACTATAATGGACAAACAGACCATACTGGAGAATTATCTTAATACCATTAACCTTGGCAGCGGATATTATGGTGTCCAGTCTGCCTCTAAAGGGTATTTTGGCAAAGATGTGTCAGACCTTACTCTCAGTGAATGTGCTGTAATCGCATCTATCACCCAGAGTCCAAGCAACCTTAATCCAGCCAGAAATCCAGACAAGAACAGAGAACGACAGTTAAAAGTGTTAAAGAATATGCTGGAGCAGGGTTATATCACTTCACAAGAATATGAAGAAGCTGTGGCAGATGATGTGTATGCCCGCATACAGAATAATGATGTTGAATCAGCTGGAACATCCACATATTCATACTTTGTTGATACAGTTATTGAAAAGGTGGTTTCAGATCTTCAGGAACAGAAAGGATACACAGAAGCACAGGCGTCTAACCTTATCTATAAAGGTGGTTTATCAATATACACAACACAGGATATGAGAATGCAGGAAATTGCTGATAATGTTATCAACGACCCTGACTATTATCCTGCTAACGCAGAATATTCCATTAACTATAATGTCTCTATTAAAAAAGAAGACGGAACAGTTGCAAGTTACTCTCATTACAGTCTTCTGGAATATTTTAAAAATACATTGGGAAAAGCTAATTTTACCCTTACATTTAAGAACCAGGATACAGCACAGCAGTATGTCGACCAGTACAGAGATTATCTTCTTTCTTCCGGAGGAACTATTATCTCTGAAAATCTTACATTTACACTGCAGCCACAGATGTCATTTACCCTTATAGAGCAAAGCACAGGCTATGTTAAGGTAATTGTTGGTGGGCGAGGTGAAAAGACAGGTAACAGAACACTGAATCGTGCTACAAGCTCAACCAGACAGCCAGGTTCATCTATCAAGCCTCTGGTTGCATATGGTCCAGCTCTTGATATTGGAGCTGTCACCCTTGCTTCTGCATTAGATGATGCTCCTTACTACTATTCAGGTGAGGATGCAAGAATTGTTAAGAACTATACAGAGGGTCAGTACAGAGGACTTATGTCATTAAGAGAAGCCCTTAAGTACTCACAGAACGTGCCTGCTGTCAGAGTTCTTACCCAGATTACACCACAGGTTGGTTTTAACTATCTTTTGAAAATGGGATTATCATCTCTTGTATCTCCAAAAGATGCCATTAATGGTAACCATGATGTGGTACAATCTCTTGCCCTTGGTGGTCTTACCCTTGGTGTATATAACATTGACATGACTTCTGCATACTCCGCTATCGCCAATGGCGGTGTCAGAATCACTCCAGTATATTACACACAGGTAACTGACAGAGAAGGCAATGTCATCCTTGACAACACAACGCCTGAGAAAACTACTGTATTTAAAAAGGATACGGCATGGCTTCTTACAAGTGCTTTAGGTTCAGTTGTCAATGATACAGGCGGTACCGGTGGTGCTGCCAAGATGGACAGCCAGCCAGTTGCCGGCAAAACAGGTACAACACAGTTTGACTCTGATAAATGGTTCTGTGGATTTACACCTTACTACACAGCCTCAATATGGCTGGGCTATGACGACAATTCCAAAGCTCTTCCAGGTTCTATTAATCATACCAGAATGTGGCGTGATATTATGGAACAGATACATGAAGGACTACCTACCAGGGAATTTGAAAAAAATGATAACATAGAAGAAGTTGAAGTATGTTCACAGTCAGGAAAGCTTCCTATTCCTGGATTATGTGACAAGGACCCAAGAGGTTCCCAGCTTACGAAAGAGTATTTTTCTAAAGATACTGTACCTACAGAATACTGCGATACTCATATTAAAGTAACAATATGTAATGACACAGGAAAAATCGCAAGAACAGGATGTACCAACACTTCAACAAAGATTTTAATTAAAAAATCTGCCATAAATATCCCGGCAGACATAGAGAATCCTGAAGATGAAAAGGAATACACAACATGGGATCAGGATTATTCCATTACTCAGGAAGAGCTTGATTCTCCTTGTACTAAGCATTCAGGCACTTCAACCTATAAGGCAACCAGCAGTGTAATTAATTCCGGCACATCAGGTTCTACCAGCACCAGACCAAGTGGAACCGGTTCTACAACAACCCCGGCAACCCTTCCATCAGGAAGCACCGGAACCTCTGGCAATGGAACTACCAACAACGGAACTACCAGCAACGGAACTACCAGCAACGGAACTACCAGCAACGGAACTACCAGCAACGGCAGTACCAGTAATGGCACTACCGGTACCGGCACAACCGGAAGCACCAGTTCTGGCGGAACCACAACCAATAGACGTTAAAAATTATTAAACAAACACACAAATGCGTAGCAGTTCTCGAACCTGCTACGCATTTTTTATCCATCCTACTTTTCCCTCTTCCCCTGAAATCAGGGTAGCCAGAAAAATGACGTTCATCCAGGGTGTGGTGTGCAGTGTACTAATGGGATGGCAGTCCAGTGTGGTAAACTGGAACATTAGAAGAAATCTTAGTGCTGCAGCATGTATGGATTA
>CALZFR010000095.1 GCA_945648485.1 uncultured Eubacterium sp.
TCTTTGTTCCTTCCAATGGTTTATCTGATGTATCGTTAGTCAGGGAAGGATCTGTCACAAACATCTTTCCACCTGTCATATCAGCACCTGCCATGAGTTTGGATACAACTGTATTGAGGTCATCTCCCTCATCAATATTAATATCATAACCATTAATACTGATACTGCCCACTTCATCCTTTTTTATTGTATCTGTTGATGTCATAGCTATATTCCCGTCACCTACTGCAATTGCCTGTCTTGCATCCTGTGTAACAGTAATTCCATATATTCCTGCAGGATAATTATCTGTAACAGAAAGATTTACTACATTCTGTACATTGGAATATACACGCCTTGAAAGATTACCATTAAGAAGAGGCTGGGTATTGAACTCTGTCTCACTGGTAATTCTGTCGATTTCCTCATTTATGCTGTTTAACTCATCCTGAATGGCAGAACGCTCCTGGTCTGAATTGACATCATTAGCTGCCTGGACTGTAAGCTCCTTCATACGTACCAGCATGGCATTGATTTCCTGCAGTGCACCCTCGGCAGTATTAAGTACTGATTCACCATCTGCCGCATTATTATCTGCCTGATTAAGACCTCTTATCTGCATTCTCATTTTTTCAGAAATGGCACATCCTGCAGGGTCATCTGCTGAACTGTTTATCTTATAACCTGATGACAGTCTCTCTATTGAAGCAGACAGGTTGTTCTGCGCTCTCTGAAGTGAATTGTTGACAGTCATGGCACTTATATTAGTATTAATTCTCATATAATAAATCCTCCATCTTTCCTATCGGTTTACTACAATGTTATCCACTGCCGGCCTCCATGCCTGTCTTCTGACAATCCGTTGCCAGTGATGGCACAATTCCTGCCATCCGTTATGTTTAATTTATCGGTGCATTCTCACATTTACACAAGTCCTGAAACTACAGTTTTTGCAATTTTATATAATTTCTTTGTATCTATTCCGGTGTCATCACTTCCGTACAGATTACGTGAAACATTTCTTACAGGATTGATTATTACGTTAGTCTTCTTAAAGCCAAACTGTTCCTTAACTTCATCTGCCACAGCATTAAGTCTGTCCCTGAAAGCAGCGGCACTATCGGCTTCCTCACTATCAGCTGTTCCTGTTATGGAAGCTCTTGTGCCATATGTTCCCGACATCATTAATTCATCAGAAGTTACGTTAATTTCCACATTAACCCTGCCTAATCTGTCATCCTCATAGGATATGGCAATCTTACCCTTGTCACCTTCTTCTGCCTTAAATGTAAGCTTCATCATTCCATACCCATCACCTTTGATGTATGGAATAGTATAATCCTGTCTTGTGGCACTCCTTGCCATAATTCCTGCTGACATCTGGTGGATAGTGGCTTTCTTTACAACTTCATAGGAATTATCCGCCTTGTCTATTTCCTCACCAAGCCTTCTATCCGCTTCATCGCACAGCTGTCTCACAGCAGAGGTAAGTTCTTCCCTGTCTCCTATATTATCCAGAAAATTCTGTGCTTTCTCCCTGTCTATACGGAAACTGTTATTGAATAAATCGGACATCATAAGCTGTTCCATAGCCTGGATATTATTGATGGTAATATCTTCGCCACTTCGTTCAAGTTCATTTATAACAGCTGAATCTGCAGCAGCCACCTGTCTTACCAGCTTCATGTATTCATCCATGTAAGCCACTTCTGCCTTGGCATCATACATGTCCTGTGCCGCCTCACAGAAATTATCAACACTGCGGGACATAATTGGTTTTTCCTCATTAACATTCTTTAATGTAAGCGGTGTAATCTTTCCCCCTGTCTTTGCAAATATGTTGGTATACAGGCTTTCATACACTGATACTGTCACATCTTTAGAATCGTCCACGGACATATCCATATTGTTATAGGACCTTCTTGAATCATATGCACTGCACAGGTTCTTCATGGTAATATCTGCACCCTGCTTAACAAGGGCACCAATGGCACTTCCTGCATCTTTGGTAAACATATTCATCATCTTATATATTCCGATAAACTGCTGCCTCTCCTCACTGGTAATCCCATTAGTCCTGTCCAGCTTGTACAGAAATGTGCTGTATGCGGAAGCACTGCTTATATCACTGTTTACTTCCTTAAGATACTGGTTAACAGCATGTATGTCTGCGGACATGATATCCACATTATCCCTTATCATGTTAAGTACCGTCTGTGGCTTCATATTATCCACAATACTGTCCAGAGTGGATTTAAGCTCTCTTATGTTAATAACATTTTCTCTGGTAATATCTATTCCGTTCTTTGCAAGAATGGCTATTGCCTGGCGGTTCTGGCTGTTATCTTCCATATCCATGTCATTAAGCATAGCCCGGGAACTTGATTCTACTGCCCTGTTTAATGAGTCTCCCATATCCTTTCTTACAGAAGTTGACATGGTATCATAAGCTTCTCCTGCCATAGACAGACGCTGCTTAAGGCTTATTCCAACGCTGGCAGCATATGTGATTGTAACGCTTCCTGCGTCTTTTGCAAGAATCTCCTTATATAAGGCAGCCACTGTGTCAAGAGGAGCATGCTTAATATTATATATGGATTCTCTTACACTAAGTGTTGTACTGTAGAATTCCTCACTATCTATATCTCTTGAGAGCTGTTCTCCAATCTGCTCAAATACATTCTCTTTATCAAGGGCAAGAAGATGTTTATGGAGTGTTCCGATAGATACCTGGTTAATGTCCACTCCTGACTTCACAAGGCTGACACCTGTCTTAGCAGTCATAAGAATCTGTATCTGAAGCAGTGTGCGGTAATTGCTGCTATTCTGATTAATAATGTCTGATACTGGCTGCCCCTGCTCACTGTCAGCAAATGCATTAATTGCCTCTTCAATGGTTCTAAGGCTTACGATTCCATTATCTGAATGTTCCTCAGCATAGGTCAGATACAATTCATCTGCCTTTTCAAGGGTATCAAGAGCTCTTGCTACTTCCTTGTATATATCAGGATGGTCTGACATCACTGCATTTTCAGGCTGCTGCCCTTTAGAAATAGCATCTATCACTTTAGCTGCCACATTCTCAGGAGTAAGTTCAATTTCGTCCATTTCTGCCATTTTCTGAAGATTATCTTCTGTGACAGGAATATCTCTTTCCAGCATGGCCTTTGCATTATTAATATTTCTTTCATCCAGGGACAGTCCTGCCTTAGTAATTATTTTTTCAATCTGTGGCTTTAACTGCTGCCATGAAGCCTCTGTAAGAGGAGCGCTGTGATTGTAAGAAACGGACATGTCACATGCACTGTGTGCCATCTTAATATTGGTAAGCGTTGGCTCCATATTTCCTGCAACTATATATAGTTTCTCTTCATCTGACAAACTGTTCTCTGATGGTATATCCTTAAGAGCCTTTCCCACTGCCTCTATATTCTCATCTGTGGCAGGAACTCCGCTGTCCGCCATCTTACCTGCAATATCCTGTGCAAATCCTTTACTTCCCACAACCTGTTCAATCTTATCTACATCAATGTCTCCAGCAAATACCCTGTAATTGTCACTGTAGGCTGCCAGCTGGATTCGGATTCTGTCCACAATATTAACGCAGTCTTCTTCGCTTAAGTCATCCAGATTAAATCCATCCTCATTAATCTTCACTGCATCTGATTCATTAATTCTGTTAAACAGTGCTTTAAGTCCAATCTTGGCATCTGAGGCACTCTGCATAATCTGTGCCTTCACATCATCCGTCTCTTTTATCAGACTATCATAGGTATTCCGGTCCATTGCCTTGCCATCCACGTTCATTCCTGACACCACAACTCCCTGGAAATCAATCTGGGCTGCGCCTTTTTTCTTATTTTCAGCTATATTGATTGATGCTGTATTATTCCTGTCATTGCCTATATTAGCATTGTTAATTCCATTATTATATGCTGAACCATCCACTGAAAAATTCATAGTGAAACCCTCATCTTTCTTACGTCCGGCAAATGAAGAATTGTGCAAGCACAGTCCACACTTGCCAGGTTTTTTTCATCAAGAAAAACCTGTATAGAATATCTCTATACAGGTTTTATCGTCACATATATTAAATTAATTTAGCTTATTGCAGGCTGGTCTTCTTATTCAGCTTCTTTGCATTAAATTCATACACACATACTCCAAATCGTGGAATATCAATAAGAAGTGAGTTATCAAATCCATCACACTCCTTTGCCACAGATGTAAGTACTTTCTTCTGGTTCTTCTCATCACTGCCTAATACCAGCTTATACTTGCCCTTGGCAGGAACTCCCACTTTGAAATTCTTTCTCTCCACCGGAGTAAAATTAAACACAAACAGGAGATTTTTCTTGCCATCAGGACTTACCCTGTAGAATGAATATATGCTGTTATCCCTATCATCTGCATTAACCCAGCCAAAACCTTCAGGATTATAATCTGTCTTATACAGACATGGGTAATCCTTGTAAAGCTTCAGACATCTGCTGGTAAACTCCTGCATATCCTTGTGGTCAGGCTCATTAAGCAGATACCAGTCAAGAGACTTCTTCTCATTCCATTCACTCCACTGTCCAAATTCCTGTCCCATGAACAGAAGCTTCTTGCCTGGATGTCCAGCCATATATGCATAAGCCAGCTTCAGATTGGCAAACTTATCCTCTCTCTCCCCTGGCATCTTGCCAAGCATTGAACACTTAAGATGAACAACCTCATCATGGGAAAGTACCAGTATGAATCTCTCGCTGTATGCATACACAAGGCTGAATGTCATCTTGTTATGATTAAACTTACGGAAATACGGGTCCAGCTTCATATACTCTGTAAAATCATGCATCCATCCCATATTCCACTTAAATGTAAATCCAAGACTGTCAGATGTGTCTGCATCACCGCTTACCTGAGGCCATGCAGTTGACTCCTCGGCAATAGTAACAGCCTGTGGAAATCTCTTTCTCATCTGGCTGTTGAAATGTCTGAAAAATGCCATAGCTTCAAGGTTTCCGTTGTCACCATATTTGTTAGGAACCCAGTTGCCTGCTGTTCTCCCGTAATCCAGATACAGCATGGAAGCAACTGCATCAACTCTCAATCCATCAACATGGAACTTGTCAACCCAGAACATTCCATTGGCAATAAGGAAATTAGACACCTCATTCTTGCCATAGTCAAATACCTTGGTTCCCCAGTCAGGATGCTCTCCCTTGCGGGGATCCGCATATTCATATACACAGCTTCCATCAAAATTAGCAAGTCCATGGGCATCCCTTGGAAAATGAGCAGGAACCCAGTCAAGAATAACACCAATTCCCTTGCTGTGCATATAATCCACAAAATACATGAAATCCTTAGGAGTTCCGTATCTTGATGTAGGAGCATAGTAACCCGTTACCTGGTATCCCCAGGAGCCATCGTATGGGTATTCTGCAATTCCCATCAGCTCAACATGGGTATATCCCATACTTGACACATAATCTGCAAGCTGGACAGCTATATCCCTGTAATTCATGTATCCGTCTTCTGTGCCATCGTCCACTTTCTTCCATGAACCGATGTGACACTCATATATAGCTATTGCCTCTTTAAGATGGTCCGCCTTCTTCTCCTTCTCGACCCACTCACTGTCAGTCCACTGAAATCCGTTTAAGTCTGTAATCACCGAAGCTGTATCAGGCCTTAACTGCGCCTGGTTAGCGTAAGGGTCCGCCTTGTATAACTTCTTCCCCTCCTGTGAGATAATCAGATACTTGTAACACTGACCTGCCTTAACGCCTTTTACAAATAATTCATAAACACCGCCATCAGAAACAGGTGTCATTCTGTAACCTGCCTCATTCCAGCTGTTAAAATCTCCTACAACATATACTTCTCTCGCAGCGGGTGCCCACACAACAAAATATACGCCCTCTTCTCCATCTTTAACGGCCAGATGCGCCCCCATTTTATTATATATTTCATAATGAGTGCCTTGTCCGAATAAATATGTATCAAGCTCTGTCATAAATACTTCCGGTGTATCATTTTTCATGCATAAATCCGTCCTTCCAATATATATATTTCACGATACCTTAAAAAGATGAATGTTCCAGAAAATATAGTTTACACATCTTATTAATCTGTTAACATTATAACATAGCCATGTAAAAAAGGCTAATACTTATTTATAATATTGAATTTACCTTTTTATTATTACAAATGTTGTGTTATAATCTCCCTATAATCTGGAAAAAATTTGTAGGCTACATGGAGGATTTTATTTTAATGATTTACTATTTAATTGGTTCGGAACACATTAAAATTCTAACATTTTTAAGTGTACTGTTCGCATTTGCCCTGACATGCATATCAATCAAGCTGGGCAAGAACACCCTTCCCCGGGATGCAGGAAGGGCTTACGCCATTAATGGCACTAAATCCGTTGGCAAGCCAAGAGGTGCGGGAATTATATTTATACTGACCTTTACCCTGGCCAGCGTACTTTTCATTCCTTTGAGTCCGGAACTTATAATATACCTTATACTGGTTCTGGCTGCTATGTTAAGCGGCTATCTCGATGACAGTTCCAAAGCTCCATGGGGAAATCTCAAAAAAGGTCTTATTGACCTTGCCATAGCTGTTATGGGAGCAGTGACGTATCTCAGATTTAACCCTAATACATTCGAACTGGCACTGTCTGACAAGATTATTACTCTTCATCCTGTTATATATGGCATTCTCATAGTTATACTTATATGGGCGAGCATAAATGTAACTAACTGCTCCGATGGTGTTGACGGGCTGTGCGGAACTCTATCTGTAGTTTCTTTAATATCAACATATGTAATGTTTAAATCATATGAGATTGAACCATATTACCGCCATATGCTTCTTATCATGATAGTATGCATACTTGGATATCTGTGGTTTAATGCTTCACCAAGCAGGCTTCTCATGGGAGATGCCGGTTCAAGAGCCATCGGTCTGTTCATAGCATTTACATTCTTGAAACTGCACAGACCACTGCTTTTCATCCCAATGGCAATAATGCTTATTCTGGATGGAGGCCTTGGATTGTTTAAAGTAGCATGTATGAGGTTTCTTCACCTTAAACCTTTACAGAAGGTAAGGACACCAATTCACGACCACATGCGTAAGAACAGAGACTGGTCTGATCCACAGGTGGTTTTCCGTTTCGCAATAATACAGGCTGTAATATGTATGGCAATTATTTTCATTGCAGTTTAAAGGTGATGTTGAACAGCTTGTGGAACTCATGGTTCACGCTGAAGAAATAGAGCTGCCGGCATACGGGGTGCGAAGCAGGCTATACTCTTAAATAAAAAAAGGTCACGACGAAGAGAATCTAACCGTTGCGACATATATGAATTACACTCGCTTATTTCACCAATGGTTCAAAACTC
>CALZFR010000096.1 GCA_945648485.1 uncultured Eubacterium sp.
GGTATTGCATATAATGACCCTGATATTGGCATAGAGTGGCCTGCTGCTGGTAATCTTATTATGTCACAGAAAGATCAAAACTGGCCGGGATTAAGCAGCATATGAAGAAATACACAGTAATTAACATGTCTGGAGCGTACAAAAGGCTTGGTGGCTTTATTTCAGAACTGAATAAAAGAGAAGATGTGGTATGGATTGACTGTGAGAGCCTTTCAGGAACAGAGTGCTACTGTGACAGTGATTCCGCAGACAGGATACGGGGAATACTAGCTTGCAATGGCATAGATTATCATGGTGTACATTTCATAGATAACGGAAACTATCATTATCTCAGCAAACTGTTAACAGATAGTATTGATGAGCCGTTTAATCTTTTTGTGGCCGATAACCACCCTGACACCCAGAGTCCTTTATTTGGTCCTATTCTTTCCTGTGGAAGCTGGGTAAAAGACCTTATAGAGGAAAATAAAAATGTGAATAATGTCTATCTGTCAGGAGTTAATCCACAGCTTATTACACATGAAGTGACAGGCATGGACAAGGTTGTTGTGCTGGATAGCGGTGCGGATATTATGGATGTTATTCCAGATGATATTCCCGTATATATTTCTATAGATAAGGATGTACTTGATATAGATGAGTGTGTAACTAACTGGGATCAGGGAAACATGTCTTTTAATGCTCTTACAGAGATTATCATAAATCTTATATCTTACAGACAGGTACTTGGGATAGACATATGTGGCGAGATGGACAGTATGATGTATGATAAAGCTGATAATATCAGAATTCATAAGAATGATACTATTAATATTGAATTACTTAATGCGCTGGATTCCTTTTAAGGAATATGGCGCATTTTATATTTTCTTAATTATTTTTATTTTCATTTTTTGTTGACAATAATACATGATAGTGCTATCTTAACTATAGCGATGTTAGCACTCTATTATTTTGAGTGCTAACAATCCAAGAGGCAATGTATTTTAAGAACCGGAAGGGAGGATGCCATGGAACTGGACGAGAGAAAAGTAAAGATTCTCAAAGCTGTTATTAAGAATTATCTTGAAACAGGTGAGCCGGTTGGCTCAAGAACAATTTCCAAGTATACGGATTTAAAGCTTAGTTCAGCTACAATCCGTAATGAGATGGCTGACCTGGAGGAGATGGGATACATTGTACAGCCCCACACATCTGCGGGACGTATTCCTACTGATAAAGGATACAGACTATATGTGGATGATATGATGAAACAGAAGGAGTCAGAGATGGCTCACAGGGAGCAGGACTTAAGTGACAGGGAACAGTCAGTCAGCAACAGGGAAAAGGATGTTGAGTCCATGGCAGAGATTCTTTCCAAGAAGGTTGATAAGGTGGAAGAACTTCTCCAGAACGTTGCTAAGGTTCTTGCTAAGGACACTAATTATGCAACCATGATTAGTGCACCCCAGGTTAAGGGCAATAAACTGAAGTTCGTCCAGCTGTCAAGTCTTGAATCTCATAAAATCCTTGCAGTCATTGTAATGGAAGGCAACATTATAAGGAATAAGGTTATGACGGTGAGTGAGGAATTAAGCCAGGAGAATCTGCTTAAGCTTAACATTCTGCTTAACACTTCATTGACGGGGCTTTCTTTGCAGGAGATGAATTTAAGTATTGTCTCTAAGATGGAGAATCAGGCAGGGGAACACACAAGGCTGGTTAAGGAAGTTGTGGATGCCATAGTTGAAACTATTAGTGGAGAAGATAATCTTAAGATATATACCAGTGGTGCTACTAATATATTCAAGTATCCCGAACTTAGCGATTCTGCCAAGGCCAGTGAACTTATATATGCCCTGGAGGAGAAGAACAGTCTGGACAGTTTTGTCAGTGATGGTACTGATGAGAACCAGAAGAACAGTATCCAGGTGTATATAGGAAGTGAGGCACCGGTTGAGTCTATGAAGGATTGCAGCGTTGTTACGGCAACCTATGAACTTCAGGATGGCATGAGAGGTACGGTTGGTATTATAGGACCAAAGCGTATGGATTATGAGAAAGTAGTTGAGAAGCTAAAGACCATACAGAGCCAGCTGGATGATGTCTTTAAGAAAAGTTAGAAAGGTTGGATATTGAAGTGTCGAAGAAAAATCATGAAGAAGCTGATTCAACAGCAAAGAATGTTGAAGATATGGCTGAAGATATAAAGGATGAGAAGGATAATGCTTCTAATGTGGATAATTCAGTTGATTCCAACGCAGATGTGAATGAAGACTCTGCCGTACAGGCAGAGGACGCAAGTGATGCGGAGGAACAGGCAGACAGTAAGAAAACTGCTGATCCAAAAGACGCTGTTATCGCTGATTTACAGGATAGAGTGAAGCGTCAGATGGCTGAGTTTGACAATTTTAGAAAGCGTACTGATAAAGAGAAGTCTGCAATGTTTGAGATGGGAGCATCAGATGTAATTAAGAAACTGCTTCCGGTAGTTGATAACTTTGAGAGAGGCTTCAAGTCAATAACAGACGATGAAAAGGAAACACCATTTGCCAAAGGAATGGATATGGTTTACAAGCAGATGATTAAGATGCTTGAGGACCTTGAAGTTAAGCCGATTGAGGCAGTTGGTTTAGAGTTTAATCCTGATTTTCATAATGCAGTAATGCATGTGGAGGATGAATCAGCAGGTGAGGGAATCATCGTTGAGGAGTTTGAGAAGGGTTATACTTATAGAGATACAGTAATCCGCCATTCAATGGTGAAGGTTGCTAACTAATATATATAAATTGTTAATGTTAAAGCGCACAGGCGCGGAAAGGATAATATCATGGGAAAGATTATTGGTATTGATTTAGGTACAACAAATTCATGCGTAGCAGTTATGGAAGGTGGTAAGCCAGTTGTTATAGCTAACACAGAAGGTTTAAGAACAACACCATCTATAGTAGCATTTACTAAGACAGGAGAGAGACTTGTTGGTGACCCTGCAAAGCGTCAGGCTGTAACTAATGCTGACAAGACAATTTCTTCTATCAAGAGACATATGGGAACTGATTATAAGGTAACAATTGATGACAAGAAATATACTCCACAGGAGATTTCTGCCATGATTTTACAGAAGCTTAAGGCAGATGCTGAGAGCTACCTTGGTGAGCCAGTAACAGAGGCTGTTATTACAGTTCCAGCATACTTCAATGATGCACAGCGTCAGGCAACAAAGGATGCAGGTAAGATTGCAGGTCTTGATGTTAAGAGAATTATTAACGAGCCAACAGCTGCAGCACTTGCTTACGGACTTGATAATGAGAAAGAGCAGAAGATTATGGTTTACGATTTAGGTGGTGGTACATTCGATGTATCTATCATTGAAATCGGTGATGGTGTAATTGAAGTTCTTGCCACAGCAGGTAACAACAAACTTGGTGGTGATGATTTTGATAATGTTATCACACAGTATATGCTTGATGATTTCAAGGCAAAGGAAGGTGTTGACCTTTCAAAGGATACAATGGCATTACAGAGATTAAAGGTTGCTGCAGAGCAGGCTAAGAAGGAACTTTCAAGTGCGACAACAACTAATATTAATCTTCCATATATTACAGCAACAGCTGAGGGACCAAAGCATTTCGACATGACTCTTACAAGAGCTAAGTTCGATGAACTTACACATGAGCTTGTTGAGAAGACAGCTGAACCAGTAAGAAATGCACTTTCAGATGCAGGACTTACAGCAAGCGACCTTTCAAAGGTATTGTTAGTTGGTGGTTCTACAAGAATTCCAGCTGTTCAGGAGAAGGTAAAACAGTTAACAGGACATGAGCCTAATAAGTCATTAAACCCAGATGAGTGTGTAGCTATCGGTGCTTCTATCCAGGGTGGTAAGCTTGCTGGTGATGCCGGTGCAGGTGAGATTCTTCTTCTTGATGTTACTCCACTTTCACTTTCAATTGAGACAATGGGTGGTATTGCTACAAGACTTATTGAGAGAAATACAACTATTCCTACAAAGAAGAGCCAGATTTTCTCAACAGCTGCAGATAACCAGACAGCAGTTGATATTAATGTAGTTCAGGGTGAGAGACAGTTTGCTAAGGATAACAAATCCCTTGGACAGTTCAGACTTGATGGAATTCCACCAGCAAGAAGAGGTGTTCCACAGATTGAGGTTACATTTGATATCGATGCCAATGGTATTGTTAATGTATCAGCTAAGGACCTTGGAACAGGCAAAGAGCAGCATATCACTATTACAGCTGGTTCTAATATGTCAGAAGAGGATATTGATAAGGCAGTAAAGGAAGCAGCTGAATATGAAGCTCAGGATAAGAAGCGTAAGGAAGCTATTGACGTATTTAATGATGCAGATTCAATGGTGTTCCAGACACAGAAGGCTCTTGACGAGGCTGGTGATAAGCTTGATTCTAACGATAAGTCAGCAGTAGAGTCAGATCTTAATGCTCTTAAGTCACTTATTGATGGTAAGCAGGCAGACAGCCTTACAGATTCAGACATTGACCAGATTAAGGCTGCAAGAGAAAAACTTATGGAATCAGCCCAGAAGCTTTTTGCAAAACTTTATGAGTCACAGCAGGCTAATGCAGCAGGTCCAGATATGGGCGCTGGCGCAACTACAGGAGCTGGTACAGACAATGGTGCACCATATGGCGATGACGTAGTTGATGGCGATTATAAGGAAGTATAATTACTGGCTCTTTCATAACATTTTTAGCAAATTATGGAATTTTTTTGAAAGTAGTACTTGATTATTATTCTAAAGATTTTATAATAGAATAGCTATGGTTTAACTGCACAGATTGTCTTGGACGATTGTTTCTGACATCTGTGCAGTTATTGGCGATTTTAATGGAGGAAGTAGATAATGGCGGAAAAACGTGATTATTACGAGGTGTTAGGCGTTCCAAAGGATGCCGATGATGCAGCTATTAAGAAAGCATACAGACAGCTTGCCAAGAAGTATCATCCAGATATCAATCCTGGTGACAAAGAGGCAGAGGCAAAGTTTAAAGAGGCTTCTGAGGCATATGCAGTATTAAGTGATGCTGATAAACGCCGTCAGTATGACCAGTTTGGACACGCAGCATTTGATGGTTCAGGTGGTGGAACGGGTGGATTCGACTTCGGCAATATGGGTGACATATTCGGAAGTGATATATTTGGAGATATCTTTGGTGACCTTTTTGGTGGTTCAAGCAGCAGAAGGCGTAACAATAATGGACCAATGCGTGGCTCTGATGTCAGAACAAATGTAAGAATAACATTTGCAGAATCTGTAACAGGAACATCAAAGAAGCTTGATATTGTCCTGAAGGAGACATGTAATACCTGTCATGGAACTGGTGCCAAGCCAGGTACTTCTCCTGAGAATTGTAGCAAATGTGGCGGAAAAGGCCAGGTTGTGTACACCCAGCAGTCACTTTTTGGTATGGTGCGTAACGTGCAGCCATGTCCTGATTGTAAGGGAACAGGTAAAATTGTTAAGGAGAAATGTCCTGACTGTTATGGTTCAGGATATGTTTCTACTAAAAAAACCATAGAAGTTACAATTCCTGCTGGCATTGATGATGGTCAGTGTGTTAGAATACAAGGTAAGGGTGAGCCTGGAATTAACGGAGGCCCAAGAGGTGATCTGCTGGTTGCAGTTATGATAAGCCCGGATCCTGAATTCAGAAGAGATGGATACAACATCATGTCTAACGTGAGAATAAGTTATCCAAAAGCGGTATTAGGCGGGGAGATTAAAGTAAGAACAGTTGATGGCGAGGTTATTTACGAGGTAAAACCAGGAACGGCTTCAGGTACTAATGTACGTTTAAAAGGCAAAGGTATGCCAACAGTCCGCAACAAGGAAGTCAGAGGAGACCATTACATTACTTTAATTGTAGATGTTCCTAGTAAGCTTACCGCTGAGCAGAAGGAAGCTTTGGTTAATTATGAAAAGCTTCTTACAGGGGAAGATGTACCTCACAAGAAAAAGGGATTTTTCAAGTAATATCAAATTAATGTAACGAAAGGGAGATGTTATGAAAGACAATAACGAAAACAACATGGATGAAACATTGGATAATGTTACAGACACACAGGAACTTCAGGGCGATGCTTTAGATGGTACAGAAGATGTAACAGAGGCAGCCGGTGATGCTTTGTCAGAGGCTTCAGGGGAAGAGTATGAGTCTGATTCAGAAGATGGTGCTGATATTGAAGAGGATGACAGCTTTGATGATGGCGAAGATGAAGACGACGAAGACGACGAAGATGATGACGAAGAATCTGAATATGTGCCAAGACGCAGACAGTCAGCTAATTCTTCTGCCAGCTTTGTTGATACGTTAAAGAACTTAAGCAAGAAGCAGCTGGGATGCATTGCTGCCCTTGCAGTTGTGGTAATAGCTGTCATCGTTGTGATTATTGTTCTTGCAACAGGCAAGAAGGATAAGAAGCCAGCTGTAAACACTAATACTAATGTTACTGCAGTTACTAAGGCTACTGAGGCACCTACACAGCAGGAGACAACCATGGCAGTTGTTGAACCTGAGAAAGATGTTTCATTTGATGAGTTAAAGAGCTCTAATGAGGATATTTATGCGTATATCTATGTTCCTGGAACAGATATTGATTATCCAATTCTTCAGTCAGAGAGCAGAGGCGAGAATTATTATCTGAATTATACAGTTAACCATTATTATTCATGGACAGGTGCTATATATACACAGTTCACATATAATAAGCAGGATTTTTCAGATAAGAATACAATTATCTATGGTCATGCTGCTACACATAATATTAATTCAGTTATGTTTACACAGCTTCATTATTATGAAGACGAAGAATTCTTAAAGCAGTATCCATATATTTACATCTACCAGGGTGACAGACAGCTTAAGTATCAGATATTTGCTGCAGTACATTTTACTGATGTTCTGATTCCGGCAAAGTATGGTGTTAATGATGGAGCATCTATGGTACAGTTTGTAAATGATGCCAAGACAACCTATGGCGGTGTTATTGATGACAGTGTAGTTATTAATGAGGATTCTAAGATTATTACTCTGTCAACATGTACTATGGTTCCTAACTATGATGATAACAAGAGATTCCTTGTTATAGCTAAATTAGTTGAGGAAAGCAAGGTTGCACAATAATAATTAGAATAGAGGATATATATGAACCTTAATGAGAGAATGAATGCCGTTAGTGGGCTTAACCTGCCTGAATATGAATTGATAGATGTTAAGGAGCTTTCCGATATTAATTCAGCGGGACTTTTACTTAGACATAAGAAAAGCGGCGCAAGAGTCGTGGTGATTTCCAATGATGACAATAACAAAGTATTTTCTATTGGTTTTAAGACACCACCCAATAACGACA
>CALZFR010000097.1 GCA_945648485.1 uncultured Eubacterium sp.
ACTATGAGAAAGTTTTTTATGCCGATGATAACCTAGAAACGGAAGCATTTACTATAGATACAAACAAGTATAATCAAATATATATGTTTGATGTGACGGTCTCTGATTTCAATGAGTTTGCATCTCAAATGGAGAAAATTAAAATAGCAAAGGCACATGAAGGCATATAAAGGGGGGATGTATTTGGAACAGATTCTTTTGGGAATACAGCTGGCTAGTGTATTTTTACTTTTGGGTTTATCAGTTTATATTTTTGCTAAATGGCAGACAAAATTACAGGGTTATTTATTCTTTCATGTTATTGTAGTTTTAGTAAACAATGCAGGATATTTAATGTGTATGTTATCAAAAACAGAACATGAATATCTTTTATGTTTGAAGGCTTCATATTTAGGTAGAACATGGGTTGCATTTTCACTTTTGTTACTGGTAATTTCCATATGCAAGCAAAAAGTGTCACGGAAATTATTGCTTGGCTTGTCGTTTTTTCATATATTGACTTATATTCTGGTTATATTTGTGGAATATAATACATTGTATTATTCATCAATAGAGTTTTCGGATGATGGAATTTTTCCATGCATAAATCATGGTAATGGAATTTGGTATAACATTAATACATTTATAATTCTGGTATATATTGCGTATGGAGTGTTTCATTTGTTCAGATTATCTTTTATCGAGAAGAGTGATTTGGCAAAAAAACGATATATATGCGTTTCCATAGGTATTATGTGCAATAGTGTTTTTTATGTATTAACTGTAGCTGATGTGATTGAATTTTATGATTTGACCATGATAGGATATACAATTAATACTATTTTCTTCTGTATTGCCATATTTAAATACAATTTGATTGATACGTTGCAGTTAGCAAAGGATTATTGTGTGGATGAGCTGGCAGAAGGGATTATCGTTGCAAATGAAAACGGGGAGATTGAGTACTATAATTGTCCTGCGAAACTTATTTTTCCAGAGTTAGATAAGGATTCAAAAAGTGTAATAGAGACACTGGAAAATCGAATTGAGAAAAATGAGAGCTTTGAAAGAAATGACAGAATATATTTACCACAATCAAAAGAGTTTTATCATGCATCCCAGGAACATATAAAACTTTATCTGTTGACCGATAATACAGAACAGATTCGTCATATGGAAGAATTAAAGAAACAAAAGGAAATTGCGGAGGAAGCTAATGCATCGAAGTCTGCTTTTTTGTCAATTGTTTCACATGAGATTCGAACTCCTATGAATGCTGTTGTTGGTATGACGGAGTTATTGCTCCGGGATGAGGATTCTCTTACAACAAAGCAGGCGAAATATTTAAATAATATCAAGAATTCCGGTGCTTCTCTCGTAATGATTGTAAATGATATCTTAGACCAATCGAAAATTGAAGCGGGTAAGATGGAAATAGTTGAAGATGTTTATGAGCTTCGCCCAATGGTAGATGATGTAAAGATGATTATTGAAAATCGTATTGGTACTAAACCAATTCATCTGGTTATGGAAATTGATGAACAGATTCCGGATGTCATGGTAGGAGATAGTCTACGTATTCGTCAGATACTGATTAACTTAATGAATAATGCGGTTAAGTTTACAACAGAGGGATTTATTAAGCTTTCAATTTCTGTTGAGTCAAAGGAAAGCGATAAACTATACTTATGCTTTGCGGTGCAGGATTCCGGACAAGGAATTAATGAAGCGGATTTATCCAAGCTTGGACAGGCATTTACACAGGTGGATGTGAAGAAGAATCATGGTAAAGAAGGTACGGGGCTTGGTTTGTCGATATCAAGGGATTTTATCTCTCTGATGGGAGGCCAGCTGCAGGTTAATTCTACCTATGGGAAAGGAACTACATTCTATTTCACTATTTCACAGGGATTTGTAGATGAAGAGGAATCGAATAATAGTAAGGTTGGGAAAGCATGGAAGGACGATGTTGAATTCACTGCCAAAACAGCAAGAATTTTAGTCGTTGATGATTCGCCAATTAATCTTATGGTAATAAATGAGTTATTAGTGCCTGTTGAATTGAAGGTGGATACTGCAGAGTCTGGAAAGGATGCATTAACTTATGTTCAAGCAAATAAGTATGATATTATTTTTATGGATTATATGATGCCATATATGAATGGTGTTGAAGCAACAGAGCATATTCGTCAGTTATCAGATGTAGCATTGGAACAAGGTAATGAGACATTGGGAAATTATTATAAAACTGTTCCGATTATTGCATTTTCCGGAGATTCTTCTGCGGAAACAAAAGACTTATTTTTGCGAGCAGGTATTGATGATATGTTAGAAAAACCGGTGGATATAAAACGGTTTAAAAAACTTTTGTTGAAATGGCTTCCGGAGGATAAGATTGTAATGAAAGAATAAACAAATAATCCTGAACTCACAGCATATGTAATTGTTGCATTTGCACGTGCAATCAACAATATTAAAAAAATTAAATTATCTGCTTGACATGTGATTTTGCAGTAGATATAATGAATAAGCGTGTTAATAGGCGGGCATAGTATGTCCGCTTATTTAACGCAAAGGTTCAGAATTACTGAACGTGCAACCCATATATAATCTAATTCCGGGAGGTGAAAAAAGAATGCCTACATTTAACCAGTTAGTAAGACAGGGTAGAAAGTCAACTGTAAAGAAGTCTACAGCACCAGCTCTTCAGAAGGGTTACAATTCTCTTCAGAAGAAGGCTACAGATATCTCTGCTCCACAGAAGAGAGGTGTATGTACAGCTGTTAAGACAGCAACTCCTAAGAAGCCTAACTCAGCTCTTAGAAAGATTGCCAGAGTTCGTCTTTCAAACGGTATTGAGGTTACATCTTACATTCCAGGTGAGGGCCACAATCTTCAGGAGCACAGCGTTGTTCTTATAAGAGGTGGTAGAGTAAAGGACTTACCAGGTACAAGATATCATATCGTTAGAGGTACACTTGATACAGCAGGTGTTGCTAAGAGAAGACAGGCCCGTTCTAAGTACGGTGCTAAGAGACCAAAGGATGCTAAGTAATTATATTTACTTGGAATCTGACATTTTAATCAGTATATAGATTTTTTATTCACATTTATAAAATAATAGTGCGGAGTTGGATTAATACCAAGGTTGCAGGTTTAATATAAACTTTAAGCACGAACACAGCCGATTATCCCACAGTGGAAAAAGGTAAGATATTTGTGAGTACCGATGATTTAATGAAATTATTAAGGAGGGAAGAACCGTGCCACGTAAAGGACATACTCAGAAAAGAGATGTATTAGCAGATCCTATTTACAATAACAAGGTGGTTACTAAGCTTATCAACAACATTATGCTTGATGGTAAGAGAGGAGTAGCACAGAAGATTGTATACGGAGCATTTGACAGAGTTGCTGAGAAGACTGATAAGCCAGCACTCGAGGTTTTTGAGGAAGCTATGAACAATATCATGCCAGTTCTTGAGGTTAAGGCTAGACGTATCGGTGGTGCCACATATCAGGTACCTATCGAGGTTAAGCCAGACAGAAGACAGGCTTTAGCTCTTCGTTGGATTACTGCATACTCTCGTGCAAGAGGCGAGAAGACTATGGAAGAAAGACTCGCTAATGAAATTATGGATGCAGCTAACAACACAGGTGCATCAGTAAAGAAGAAAGAAGATATGCATAAGATGGCAGAAGCTAATAAGGCTTTCGCACATTACAGATTCTAATAATTATAGGAGGAATTACCGATGGCTGGAAGAGAATATCCATTGGAGAGAACCAGAAATATTGGTATTATGGCTCATATTGATGCTGGTAAGACAACATTAACAGAGCGTATTCTTTATTATACTGGTGTTAATCACAAGATCGGTGATACTCATGAAGGTACTGCTACCATGGACTGGATGGCCCAGGAGCAGGAGAGAGGTATCACAATTACTTCAGCTGCTACAACATGTCATTGGACACCTGAAATAGAAGGTAAGCCAGATAAGACACAGCCAGAATACCGTATCAACATTATCGATACTCCAGGTCACGTTGACTTCACAGTTGAGGTTGAGCGTTCACTTAGAGTACTTGATGGTGCTGTAGGTGTATTCGATGCCCAGAATGGTGTTGAGCCTCAGTCAGAGAACGTATGGCGTCAGGCTGATAAGTACAACGTACCACGTATGGCATTCATGAACAAGATGGATAAGCTTGGTGCTGATTTCTTTGGTTCATGCAAGCAGCTTATTACTAAGCTTGGTAAGAATCCTGTACTTGTACAGATTCCTATTGGTAAGGAAGATACATTTGCCGGAATCATAGATTTGTTCGAGATGAAAGCATATGTATTTAACGGCGACAAGGGTGATGATATTCAGGTAGGCGAGATTCCTGCAGATTTAAAGGATCAGGCTGAAGAGTATCACAGCAAGCTTGTTGAGCAGTGCGTTGAGTTAGATGAGGACTTAATGGAGAAGTACCTTGAGGGAGAGGATATATCTGTTCCTGAACTTAAGGCTGCATTAAGAAAGGGTACTATTGCAGGTGATGCAATTCCTTGTCTTTGCGGTACTGCATATAAGAATAAGGGTGTTCAGAAGCTTCTTGATGCTGTTGTTGAATATATGCCAGCTCCAACAGATATCCCTGATATCAGTGGTACTGATGAAGATGGTAATGAGGTTAAGGTTAAGTCATCTGATGACGAGCCATTCTCAGCATTAGCATTCAAGATTATGACAGACCCATTCGTTGGTAAGTTAGCATTCTTCAGAGTTTACTCAGGTACATTAAACTCAGGTTCTTATGTACTTAACTCTACAAAGAATAAGAAGGAGAGAGTTGGTCGTATCCTTCAGATGCATGCTAACAACAGAAAAGAAATTGATAAGGTTTACTCAGGAGATATCGCAGCAGCTGTAGGTCTTAAGTTTACAGTTACTGGTGATACTATCTGTGACGAGCAGCATCCTGTAATCCTTGAGTCTATGGAGTTCCCAGAGCCAGTTATTGAGCTTGCTATTGAGCCAAAGACTAAGAATGACCAGGGTAAGATGGGTGAGGCTTTAGCAAAGCTTGCTGAAGAGGATCCTACATTCCGTGCTCATACAGATCAGGAGACTGGTCAGACAATTATCGCAGGTATGGGTGAGCTTCATCTTGATATTATCGTAGACAGACTTCTTCGTGAGTTTAAGGTTGAGGCTAACGTTGGTGCACCTCAGGTTGCTTACAGAGAGTGCTTTACTAAGGCCGTTGATGTTGATAGCAAGTATGCTAAGCAGTCAGGTGGTCGTGGTCAGTATGGTCACTGTAAAGTTAGATTCGAGCCAATGGATCCTAACGGTGAGCAGCAGTTTATCTTCGAGTCAGAGGTTGTTGGTGGTGCTATTCCTAAGGAATACATCCCAGCTGTTGGCGAAGGTATCGAAGAGGCATCACAGGCTGGTATCCTTGCTGGATTCCCAGTTCTTGGTATCAAGGCTGTAGTTTACGATGGTTCATATCACGAAGTCGATTCTTCAGAAATGGCATTCCATATCGCTGGTTCTATGGCATTCAAGGATGCTATGGCTAAGGCTAATCCAGCTTTATTAGAGCCAATCATGAAGGTTGAGGTTACAATGCCTGAGGAATACATGGGTGATGTAATCGGTGATATCAATTCACGTAGAGGACGTATTGAGGGTATGGAAGACATCAGCGGTGGTAAGATGGTTAAGGCTTTCGTTCCACTTGCAGAGATGTTCGGATATGCTACAGACCTTCGTTCTAGAACACAGGGTCGTGGTAACTACTCAATGTTCTTTGATAAGTATGAGCAGGCTCCTAAGTCAGTTCAGGATAAGGTTATTGCTTCAAAGGCTAAGTAATTGGCAAAGCAGTATAAAAATTTATTAAATCGGGAATATCCTGCGGAGATTGGCAGGGTATACCCGGAAAATATAAAAATCTAGTTGAAAAATATTGCGAAATACAATATAATTGTTATCAGCTATGAAAAAACCTAAATGTATATTTTTAAGGAGGATTTTAAACAATGGCAAAGGCTAAATTTGAAAGAACAAAACCACATTGTAATATTGGTACAATTGGACACGTTGACCATGGTAAGACAACATTAACAGCTGCTATCACAAAGACTCTTCATGAGAGACTTGGCACAGGTGAGGCTGTTGCATTCGAGAATATCGATAAGGCTCCAGAGGAAAGAGAAAGAGGTATCACAATCTCTACAGCTCACGTTGAGTATGAGACAGAGAAGAGACATTACGCTCACGTTGACTGCCCAGGCCATGCCGATTATGTAAAGAACATGATTACTGGTGCTGCTCAGATGGATGCTGGTATCCTTGTTGTTGCTGCTACTGATGGTGTTATGGCTCAGACAAGAGAGCACATCCTTCTTGCTCGTCAGGTAGGTGTTCCATATATCGTTGTATTCATGAACAAGTGCGATATGGTTGATGATCCAGAACTTCTTGAGTTAGTAGATATGGAGATCAGAGAGCTCCTTAACGAGTATGATTTCCCAGGCGATGATACACCAATCATCCAGGGTTCAGCTCTTAAGGCACTTGAGGATCCATCAAGCGAGTGGGGCGATAAGATTCTTGAGCTTATGCACACAATTGATGAGTATGTTCCAGATCCAGAGAGAGATACAGATAAGCCATTCCTTATGCCTGTAGAGGACGTATTCTCTATCACAGGACGTGGTACAGTTGCTACTGGTAGAGTAGAGAGAGGTGTTCTTAAGGTTAACGAGGAAGTTGAAATCGTTGGTATCACAGAAGAGACACGTAAGGTTGTTGTTACTGGTATCGAGATGTTCAGAAAGCTCCTTGATGAGGCTATGCCAGGTGATAACATTGGTGCACTTCTTAGAGGTGTTCAGAGAGACGAGATCGAAAGAGGTCAGGTTCTTTGCAAGCCAGGTTCAGTTACACCACACAAGAAGTTTACAGCTCAGGTTTACGTATTAACAAAGGACGAGGGTGGTCGTCATACACCATTCTTCAACAACTACAGACCACAGTTCTACTTCAGAACAACTGACGTTACTGGTGTTTGTGAACTTCCAGCTGGTACAGAGATGTGCATGCCTGGTGATAACGTAGAGATGACAGTTGAGCTTATCCACAGAGTAGCTATGGAGCAGGGTCTCCGTTTCGCTATCCGTGAGGGTGGACGTACAGTAGGTTCAGGTGCTGTTGCTACTATCATCGAGTAATCTGCGCGAAAGCAATGAGATAAGCGCTTGAAAAGGCGTAATAAAGAGTCACTTCATGCTTGCATGAAAGTGGCTCTTTTTGCGACTTTGCGGGCATTTGACGAATGCCCGCGACCGAGGAAATGCGAAGCATTTTCGAAGGTGCGCTTATCG
>CALZFR010000098.1 GCA_945648485.1 uncultured Eubacterium sp.
GGATTTGCAAGACTGCCATTCTGTGTAATCTATGGATTCGGAACTTTTATAGCATTTAATATTTTTAAACCAATTGAGCATAATTATATTGCGCTTTTTATTCTGGGAAGCATATGTGCCACGGCTTTTGAGTACGCAACTGCACAGGTAATGCTTAAGCTTTTCGGAAAAGTATGGTGGAATTATGACCACCGTCCATTCAATTATAAGGGGATTCTCTGTCTTGAGAGTACTATTGCATGGGGAGTTTTGTGTATTACCATATTCGGAGTAATTAATTACTTCGTACAGGGAGCAGTTTTATTAATAAATGAGCGGATTGCACTTTATCTGGGATTTGGTCTGGTATGTGCATATTTACTTGATTTCGGAACGAATTTTATTAACCGTCTTAATCTGCCGGGAATAGATGAGAGTAATACCCAGTCATTATTGGCTAGAATCAGGAGAAGATAAGATTTAAAGAATGCTTTGTGGTATCGGGGAGACCTTCAGAAGACTGAAGGACAGTGGTAGAAAGATAATATTATTCGAACTTGTGTACAAGCTGGGTGCCACAGCCATAGTCTACCCGCTTCTTATCCTGATGCTTGAAGGTCTGCTTGCAGCTTCAGGAGTGAATTATCTCACTAATGAATATATAGTGAAGATTCTTGCAAATCCATTCACGTGGTGTGTCGCTTTTGTTGCTCTTATAGTATTTGTTGCTTATTGTGTATACGAAATGTCTTATCTGCTGGTCTGCTTTGAATCTCAGAGGCAGGCATGCAGTGTCAGTATGATGGATATTGCATGGACAGCATTAAAGAATATGAGGGGAATTGTGGACGTTCACAGATTACCACTGGTTCTTTACTATTTCATATCTCTTGTGGCAGTTAATATCGTGGTTATCTGTAATCTTGTGCTTTCCGAGACAACACGTAACGTGCTTAGAATGTACATTTTCAATGGGATTAGCGTATTGAGGTGGGTAATTGTGGCTCTTCTTGCTGCCATGTTTATCTATGTAATTCCAAGAATATTTGTATTCTGTATATCTCTGCTTACGGGAGTAAATGTCAAACAGGCATGTAACAGGAGCAGAAGCCTTGTAAGGAAGAATTTGTTTAAGGTTCTTGGTTCTTTACTTGTCTATAATTTGTCGGTACTTATTGTTATTTTTGTTTTTTATCTGTTTATTTCTATTATACTGGTGGCAGGTGTGAAGCTGCTGGATATGGCATATATGGGAAGTGCCATATATCTTTCTGTGCTGAAGTATGTGAGGGTTGGAACCAAGCTGGTTCTGGTGTATACAGCAGTTCCTATGTCATTTACCCTGATTTATAATTTGTTTATCAGACTTTATCATGAGGATGACATTGAACTGATAATATTCCATACAGGATTGAGTACAAGGATACATGGAAGCAAGATATATGCAGGTGTTCTTGCCCTTTCCATTGTTCTTAACTGCGTATATATGATGGTAAGTTTCAATAAAAACCCATTCGAGAAAATTGCCATATTTCATGAAACAAAAATTACTGCCCACAGGGGGTCAAGTATAACAGCACCGGAGAATACACTGGCGGCATTTCAGGAAGCCATTAATAATATGGCTGATTTTATCGAAATAGATGTTACTCTTACCAAAGATGGAATTCCTGTTGTAATACATGACAGCAACGCCCTTCGTACAACTGGAGTTAACAGGGAAATATCAGATATGACCTTCTATGAGGTTAAGCAGTTAGATGCAGGAATATATCATAGTGCCGAATATGCAGGGGAAAGAATTCCTACACTGTATGAGGTACTTGAACTTGCAAAGGGAAAAATTGAGGTTAATATAGAGATTAAGCCGGGAAATAACAGCATGGAGGTTGCCGAGAAGGTAGTGGAGGCAGTCAGGGCAAAATCCATGGTATCAGAATGTGTGGTTACATCCTTTGAGATAGAGCCTCTTAGAAGGGTAAAACAGCTTGAACCACAGATTCAGGTCGGGTACATCCTTGTAGTTGCATATGGGGATTTTTACAACATGGAGGATGTTGACTTTTTCAGTGTGAATGCAGCTTTCTTAACAAAGAGACTGGTGGATGCAATTCATAATTCAGGTAAACAGATTCATGCATGGACAGTGAATAACCAGTCTTCAATAAAGAATCTATCCAATAAGGGAGTGGATAACATCATAACAGATGATCCGGTTCTTGCCAGAGAGACGGTGTATTCGCGAAATACAAGCGAAACTATTGTTAATATGGCGAAGTATGTTTTTAACAGATAATTGATGGAGGAGTTATGCTTAAAGGTATAGGAACGTCAGGGGGAATTGGCATAGGTCATGTCCTGTTAATTGAGGATTTCAATGCTGAGGTTATAGACAGACAGCCGGAAACGCCAGATATTGAGAGAAAACGTTTCCTTGAAGCAAAGGACACATTTGTCAGCAGCACTAAGGAGATAGCAGCTAATCTTAAGGAAAAGCTGGGAGCTGGGGATAAGACAGCACTTGTCCTTCAGAATCAGATATACTTAATTAATGACCAGGAACTTGAATCAGGCATAACAGAGGGGATAAATAATGGCTTAAGTGCTGAAAATGCAGTGGATGCCACCTGCCGTATGTATGCTGACATATTCAGAAGTATGGACAGCGAAGTTATGAATCAGAGAGTAGCTGATATTGAGGATTTAAGAAACAGGATTGTAAACATATTAGGCGGTGGGCAGTGTACTGACCTGTCCAGCCTGCCTCCGGATACAATAATTGTGGCTTCAGAACTTCATCCATCGATTACAGCTACCATGGATACAGAACATGTGGCAGGAATAATTGCTGAAAAGGGAGGAGAGACTTCTCACGCAGCAATTCTTGCCAGAGCTCTTGAGATTCCGGCTGTTCTTAGTTTGAAGGGAATATGTTCCAGGGTAAAGGATAATGACCCTGTTATTATTGATGGAGAATATGGGGAGGTATTTTTAAATCCTTCCGGGAAAACCCTGAAAATATATGAAAAAAAGAGACGTATATATGCTGAGAGAAATGAAGAATTAAAAAGGTACATAGATAAGGCAACACTTACCGGTGACGGCTCCAAGGTCTGCCTTGCAGCCAACATTGGAGGAGATAAGGACTGCTCTAAAGCAATGTCTTTAGGAGCTGATGGCGTGGGTCTTTTCAGGACAGAATTCTTCTTTCTTGAAGGTGTTTCCATGCCAACAGAAGAGCAGCAGTTTGAGGTGTATAAGAAAGCAGCGGTGCTGTCTAAGGATAAATTCATAACAATCAGGACTCTGGATATTGGAGGAGACAAGGATATTCCTTATATGGGTCTGGTTAAAGAGAATAATCCTTTCCTGGGATATCGTGCCATAAGATACTGTCTGGGAAGGGTGGATGTATTCATTACACAGTTAAGAGCTATTCTTCGTGCCAGTGCATATGGAAAGATAAGGATTATGCTTCCTCTTATTACAACAGTAGAAGAGGTACAGACAGCAAGGAAAATAATATCTGATATCTGTAAGGATTTGGACAGAAAGGAAATTCCCTACGATAAGAACATACAGGTTGGTGTAATGGTAGAGACACCTTCCGCTTCTCTTATTGCAGATTTACTGGCAAAAAGGGCAGATTTCTTCTCCATTGGAACTAATGACCTGACACAGTATACTCTGGCTGTAGACAGAGGTAATGAGAATGTGTCATATTTATATTCAGTGTATAATCCATCTGTGCTTCGTTCTATAAGAAATATTATTGCCTGCGGAAAGGAAGCTGGCATTGAGGTAGGAATGTGTGGCGAAGCTGCTGCCAGTCCGGGAATGATACCTCTGTTGTTATCCTTTGGGCTGGATGAGTTTTCTGTTTCGCCTTCAAAGATTCTTGAAACCCGTAAGAACATTGCCAGCTGGACAAAGGAAGAAGCTGACAAAGTCACAGGTACCGTTATGGCAATGGAGTCAGAGAAGGAAGTGTCAGGATATCTCAGTGATTATATTGCTGCCAGAGAAGAATTAAGAAGAAAAAAGGAGGGGAAAGCCGATGGGTAAACCCATGAAATTAATAGCTTCAATTGATAATCAATGGGGTATAGGAAAGAATGGCAAGCTTCTTGTTAATATTCCGGAGGATATGCAGTTTTTCAGGCAGGAAACCTATGGAAATGTGGTGGTTATGGGGAGAAAAACCTATGAGAGTCTTCCATACAGTGTATCCCTTGACGGCAGGGTAAATATCGTTCTTTCTGAAAATAAAGCTTTCACTTTACGGGATGCCATAGTATGCCACAGTGTTGATGAGGTTCTTGCAAAGGTGGAGGAATTCCCTGATAAGGATGTATATGTAATTGGTGGGGAGTCAATATATACACAGTTTTTGCCATATTGTAATGAAGCACATTTAACAAGGGTTGATTATGAATATGATGCAGATGTACATTTCCCCGACCTTGATATAGATAATAACTGGGAAATAACAGCTGAAAGTGATGAGAAGACCTATTTTGACATTATATATAAGTTTGTAAAGTATGAAAGGAAATGATTATGAATAATTCTAAGAAAAAATGGCCTGTAGTGGCAGGAGTTATTGCAGTAGTTTTAGTACTTGCACTGATAATATTCTTTGCAGTTCCATATGTTAAGAATCTGGCTGACCCGAATAAAAAGGCGGTTTCTGCCATGAAGAACGCGGGAGCTGATTATACCAGTGATTTTAGTAAGAAGCTCAATGAGATGGTGGAAGCAGCCTCATCTGGCAAGGTTGTTAATTCTGAAGGATATGTAACATTTGACAAGTTAAGTATTAATTCACAGGATTATCTTTCATATCTTAATGTTAACACAGTTAAATTCAATTATGATTCAGATTTTTCCAGTGGGGTGATTAGCGGAACAATGGAACTTTCTAAGGACAATGGAGATACTGTAGCGTCCGTGAGATTTTACAGTGACGACAAAACTTTTTATTTCAAAGTGCCGGAACTGACATCATATAATTTTAAGATGAATTACACAGATGTGGCTGATAATTCGCAGACATCAGGAATGGCTGGTTTTGATAAGGAAGAAATTAAAGCCCTTGCCGACATGTTTAAGGGTATAGACAGTGAGGATATGAAATCTTATACAAAGGCAGTGGAGAGCCTTATGACAGATATTCTTACAGGTTATAACATGGCTGTTGATGAATTTACATATTCTGCAGGAGATAAGACTACATATACTAGTGGAGAGTATAGTGAAGATGTAAGACAGTATACTGTTACAATCACAAAACAGGCCTTGTTGGACGGAGCCAATGCTGCTGTGGATGCTGTATTTGATGATGAATCCATATCTGGATACCGCACCCTTATTACATCATATTATAAGAATTCCAGAGAGAAGCTTAAAGCTGCCGTAGAAGAAAAACTTGCTGATTTTAAGGATTTCAGTATTGTGATATATGTTAACAGGGATGAAAAAATAGTGGCATGGGACTGCCAGAACAGTGAGTATTCTGCTGTAATTGAGAATCTGCTTAATGGAAAGTTAAACAGGTTTGCATGGAATGTTGAAGCTGATGGAGTGAAATTAAGTGCTGAAAGCATATCTGATAATGGTGATAATGCAAAAGTTTCTATTGGAATAAGTGGCAAGGGAATAGAATCCAGCTACCGCGGAGAAGCTAAGCAGTCATATAAGGAGGGGGCACAGGTAAAGGCATCTGAGTTTTCAAGTGCAATAAATGTGGCTGAACTAACTAACAGTCAGGCTCAGTCAGTTATGGCAGATGTGTTCACTCATGCTGACCTGTTTGGTAAGCTTTTTGCTCCTTCTATCTTACAGCAGCTGGAATAAGTTTATTTGTATACAATAAAGGTGTTGTATCTGTATCTTCTTAAACGATGTTCCATCTTGATGGCATTGGCAAGAAAACGGAAAGCACCTACCTGTACTTTATACAGGTTATCTTCATATATGATATAGGCAGGGAATCCTTCAATAACAAGGGAATTAAGCATCCGGTCTGCATTTTCCTTGTTGTTGAAAGCACCTGTCTGTACCCTGTATAATCCATTTCTCTCACATGGACATATATTTCTGTCTGTGTCATTTGTGTAATTATCGGACATATTCATAGGCCTTATATTCTGCATATTATCTCTCAACATATTCCCTGCCAGGTCTGAAGATATGTTTGAACCGACATTATCATTTCTGGTGTTCATGTTATTATCCATGTTGTTATTCGTGTTGTTGTTCATATTGTTATTCATGCTATTATCCATGACGGTATTCATATTGTTGTTCATGTCTTCTTCCATGGCTCTGTCCATATCGGAATAGAAATCAGGGTTGGCAGTTGAATTAACATCCTGGGAATTATCCAGAGATTTATCCAGGGAATTATCTATAGAGTCATTCTCATGTACTGAACTGCCTGTGGCTATAGAATCTGAATATTCAGAAGATTCCTCCCGGGCTTCGGTACTTGTAGTTTCAGAATATATGCTTTTAAGTATACCCTGGGCTATGGCGTTGGCTATTTTGTCAAAGTTTTCATCAAATATGGCATTGTCCTCATCAGAATTAATAAATCCCGCTTCAACTAATATTGCAGGCATTCGTGTCCGTTTAAGTACCACAAGATTAGGCCGCTGGGTGATTCCTAAGTTATTAAATCCAACCTTCTCAAGTTCAGAGTTAATGTTTTTGGCAATAACGCTTCTGATTCCTGAATCACGGTACACAAGGGATTCTACTCCGCTATACTGATTAGGCTCCTCAGATGAATTCCTGTGGATTGATATGAAGTAGTCTGCACCTGCATTATTGGCATCAGTTGCTTTCTTAAATGGTGTTTCATATTCATCGCTTTTTCTTACATAGAAAACATTTATTCCACTGTCTTCAAGAATTTTTCCTACGGCTTTGGTAAGGCGCAGAGCGTCATCCTTTTCATTTCTGTTTCCGTATACTGCTCCCGGGTCACTTCCACCATGTCCTGCATCAAGTGCTATTGTTATATCTGACATATGTTCTCCTGTTAGTACAAATATCATTTTATTTTATGCAGATGGTGGCAAAAGTTTCACAAATTAAATTTACATACGTACAGCCAGGTGTTAGAATATATGAGATATTTTTGCAATAATCAATGCATACAGAAAGGAAATGGGATTCAACACTGGAATCAGAGGAAGCACTTAAGGCTTATGCCACTCATCCAGCA
>CALZFR010000099.1 GCA_945648485.1 uncultured Eubacterium sp.
AACTACGATTCTTGTACCAAGAGTCATAGCCTCTGTCTGGTCATGTGTAACGTAGATAATTGTTGTCTGTAATCTCTGGTGAAGCTTAGAAATCTCAACACGCATCTGAACTCTTAACTTAGCATCCAGGTTTGAAAGAGGCTCATCCATAAGGAATACCTTTGGTGAACGAACGATAGCACGTCCCATCGCAACTCTCTGTCTCTGACCACCTGAAAGAGCCTTTGGCTTACGGTCAAGTAAGTGCTCAATATCAAGAATCTTAGCAGCTTCATGAACAGCCTTATCAATATCAGCCTTTGGAACTTTTCTAAGCTTAAGACCGAAAGCCATGTTATCATAAACTGTCATATGTGGATACAAAGCGTAGTTCTGGAAAACCATGGCGATATCTCTATCCTTAGGCTCTACATCATTAACTAACTTATCTCCGATCCATAACTCACCTGAACTAATTTCCTCAAGACCAGCAATCATACGAAGAGTTGTTGACTTTCCACATCCTGAAGGTCCTACGAAAATGATAAATTCCTGATCTGCAATATCAAGATTGAAATCTTTTACAGCAACGAATCCGTTAGGATAAACCTTACACACATTCTTAAGTGATAAACTTGCCATTGTAAATAATCCTCCTAGTTGTTAAGGCACTTAAGCACCTTTGATGGTATTAAATATACTCCCATTGCAGGAAAAAAGCCATATCTCAATTTCACAAATCTACAACAGATTTTTTGTCAATTTTGTTATGAATACAGATTTTATGTGAATTATGTACAAAACTCAGTGCTGTTTATTTACATATTAGCCAAGAAAAACAAGTTGCATTCCCCAAAAAATTGTACTATAATCAATACATAACAAAGGATGTTAATCGTGTTGAACAACAAGGAGGTCTGTTTATGGATATCATGTCCGTATCGGGTATGTCAGGTATGCTGAATACTTCTAAAGTGAATAATGATATTCAGGTAGCAGTTCTCAGCAAAAGCTTGGAAACATACCAGACTACAGGTGAGAATTTAACGAAGATGATGGAAGCTTCCGTTAATCCTAATCTGGGTCAGAATATAGATTTTAGAGTGTGATTAGATTTTCTTATATTTTTCCTTTCTCATTTTCTTTTGTGGCTTAACCGCCACGGAAAAATCCCCCGGAGCAATCCGGGGGATTTTTTTATTTAACATATTCAAATCACAGAATATAGCTGCAGTATTACAGCTTTACAGAAACTGCATTACCTCAATCACTACCATATAGATAAATGCAAGTATAACAGTTGCAGCATATGGTACTGTAACAAAGTTCTCATTATTCATCGGTTTCAAGCCCATTTTAGTGTAATATCTGTAGTAATCATATCTTCCGTTCTTCTTTGCCATATGGTTAATAATCAGTATTGCAAGCATTCCAAAAATAGCTGCAACCATAATAAGAGAAACGATAGATACCACAGCAAGAAATAACCCCATCACTTTCCCTGCTGCCAGTGCAGCATCCGAGTTTCCCAACTCCCCTGCCAGCTGCGACAGGATGTCACTCTGGGTCTGTGCAGACTGGGAAGCCGCAAATGCATCTATTCCTGCCATCTTCATAATCTGTATCACAGTAATAGAATAGGTATTAACAGCAAAATGTGCCAGAACAGATGACCACATTGAGCCGGTAACCTCAACCATTTTTGCAAAAAAGAGTCCAATAACCACCGCATAGAAAAACTGGTTAAGGTTCATGTGAACCACACCGAAAGCAATAGCACTAAAAAGCATAGCTCCCACAAGACCATTCTTCCTGTATGAGTGATAAAATACCCCACGGAATACAAATTCTTCAACTAATGCCGGTATTACAGCTATGAGAATAACCTGAATAACAAATGGATATGTGGTAAATTCAGGAGCACTTTCCTGAACATAATTAGTTGTAAAAAATGATGAAAATGCATTTATTGCCGTTATTACAGGTATAAGCAGATATCCTGTAAGAAGGGACAAAAGTGCATCCTGCCATCTTAACTTTCTGTATGGAATACATGCCAGAACATTGATTTTGTTCGCAGCAATATATACTATTACTGGTGCAAGCAGCAGTAATTCACTTATAATGCATCCCAACCAGTATGGCAGGTCTGTTTGGGCAAGTTGTAACCACAAGCCTATCAGAAAAGATGCAACAAAGTAAAATCCCAGTAAGCATGGGAAAAATCTGTTAATCTTTTTGCACATGCACAATTTACCTTTCTAAAAGTATATTTCACAGCCTGTTGCAGCTGAAAATCTGTCAATATATTACTTAAAGCAGATTGCCTCAACCTCAAGAAGAACATCCTTAGGCAGTCTTGCTACTTCAACACATGAACGGGCTGGAAATGGCTCCTTGAAATACTGCTTATATATCTCATTAATCTTCCCGAAGTCATTCATCTCCTTGATAAATACTGTTGTCTTCACAATATTCTCAACCTTGGAGCCTGATGCTTCTACGAGATTGCAGAGATTCTTAAATGCCTGATTTGCCTGAACCTCTACGCCGCCCTCTGGAATAGCTCCTGTAGAAGGGTCAACAGGAATAACTCCTGATGTATATACCATACCATTAACCTCAATAGCCTGTGAATATGGTCCGATTGCCGCTGGTGCCTTGTCTGTACTGATAACTTTCTGCATAATAATCTCCTTTCACATGGAGCATACGTCAGTAATCTGTAGCTCTTATCCTGCAGGCAGGAACGATTTCTGACTCCGTCTCCTTAAATCATATAACGAAATTATATGATACTAGGGTCAAATTAGTGGCAAAATACCTTTTGACCCTTGTATCATTATATCAACTCACGCCATAAATTACAATATTATTGATTACTTCAGTCTGATGCCCTTCTCTTCAATCTGGATTTTACCTTCCTTAAGCAGTCTTCCGACTCCACGCTTAAATGCATTTTTACTCATATCAAAATATTCCTTGATAATTTCAGGGTCTGATTTATCGTTAAATGGAAGCTTTCCGCCATTTTCTTCAATTTTCTTAAGTATAATTGCTGAATCCTCATCCATCTGGATGTATGCTTTCTGTTTAATGCTGATTGTCAGCTTTCCATCTTCTCTCACTTTGGATACTCTTCCGTGAAATGTATCTCCAACCTTAAGATGTCCAAAAGCCTCATTCTTAGGAATCATTCCATAGTACTTGTCATCTACGGCAACATATACTCCCCTGTCAGGGTTAATCTCAATTACAGTTCCTGAAACTGCACTGTCTTTAACATAATCACTTCCATTGACAAGGTAGTGGTACACTCTCATGGTTGCAGCAAGCCTGTTGCTCTTGTCTACATACAGTGCCACCAGACACTCATCTCCCTCTGCCACATGGGTTGTCTGTTCCTTATATGGAAGAAACAGGTCTTTTTCCAGCCCCCAGTCAAGAAATGCCCCGATTTTACTAATCTGTGATACCTTAAGCTTTGCAAGCTGTCCCAATGTAATAAATGGCTTTTTAGTTGTTGCAATAAGCCTGTCATCTGAGTCTCTGTACACAAAAACTGTAAGAGCATCCCCGATTTCAATATCCTCCGGCACCATTTTACCCGGAAGAAGTACTTTCTCATCTTCTTTTCCCAGATAAACACCAAAATCCGTCTTCTTAACAACGTTCAGACATTGTATTTTTCCCAGTTCTATCATAGCAGATATCCTCCCCTGCATATATAATCGCGCAGGCTGACTCCTGCCCGATTTCCCACGCTAACAGCTCAAAGCAAAGCTTTTCGCTGTTCTTACGCCGCCAAATGAAGAATTGTGCAAGCACATTCGACCCATGACGGGCTTTTACTACAAAAAAACCCTCGCAATATTGCGAGGGATAAGCTGGGCTTGAGGGACTCGAACCCCCAGAATGCTGGAATCAGAATCCAGTGCCTTACCATTTGGCGAAAGCCCAATATCGTGACGACAAGACGTATTATACACAAAGCACCTTAATAATGCAAGCACTTTTTTAAAAATATTTCCATCCAGTTATTTAACCTTAACACGGACTGTTCCGTCTTCGTCCGTTCCGAGGTTTGATGGATTGACAAAATACTTATATCTGTCAAGAATTGAGTCCTGCTGCATCTGGGCAAGTGCCTTATCAGTATTCTCAAGTTCCTTGAACTTAGAAGTTCCCTGGATTATGTTAAGGTCATTACCCTTCTTAAAATCATACTTGAAATCATTAGGATTTGATTTAACTGGCGCATTGTTAGTCTGGGCAGCCTCATTATCTGCTGTGAGAGATACAGCAGAGCTTTCAGTCCTGATACTGTCCTCAGACTCTTTGGCAGCTTCAGGAGCAGTCTGCACTCTTCCTGGTTCTTCATTAACTGGATAAATATATGGATTAAAACTCATTCCGCCAATTCCTGATATCATAGCCGCATCTCCTTTCCGCCCATAGGCTTATTAACACATCATCTTTCCTGTACATTAAATATCGGAAAATCTCTGTCAGACTTAACCCCTGATTTTCATTTTTGCAGGAAAAAAATTGCCATAATCCAGCAGGCAGCACATGTTGTGCTTCGCCTGTCGTATAACCACAATCTGATGATTTTTAGTCTGGAATGTATCCAAAAAAATACATCAGAATTCCATAAGCACCGGAAATCCTTCCCGGTATTCTTTTATTATATATGGATTCTTAACTGCATAGTCATATATCGACTGCCCCAGTCCGTCATTTACCAGTCCGGTCATAACATCAATTCCCGTCTCATTAATAGCAGGGCAGGTAGGTGTCAGGGCAATAACAAGTTTCTCCTCTTTCTTCATAATTCTGAGAGGCCAGATTTTACAGTCAAATGGTTTATCCTCATCTGAAAGGATGCATCCTTTGTGTGAATCAAGGAATTCACAGGCTGCCTCCTCATCCGGGTCCTGGGTTTTATACTTGTACTCAAGGTTCATCTGGCAGTAGACCTTTCCACCACCTTCCTTCTTATCAAAATGTATTGTGTCCGATTTCAGCTTTTCCGCCACTTCCTCAGGAAACAGCGGTGTCTCCCACAGACTGCATCTTCTGAAGGAACAGCAGAACCTGCACTGGGCGCATGTTGATTTACTTAGTACCTTTGACAGCATTATTAATTACACCTCTTTTTCTATTGCACAATATTTTTTCAACAAAATCTTTGGATGATATGACTGCTTCGCCTTTCTCAATCCCTCTATGTTAATATCCTCTTCTCTGTTCAGCCATTCTGCCCCATTTAAGCTTTTTGCAAACATATTGTTAATTGCAGCATACCCACCATTCACAGCATACTGTCCAATAGCTTTTTCAAAATGAACATCCACCACAGAATCACTGATTTTCGAAGCTATTGTCATAGCCACCGCAACTCCCTCTGCATATATAATGCCTCCGCACAGCTCAAGCTCCTCATAATTATTAAGTGCTTCCTTTATGGAATTAAACTCCAGCAGCTGTGAACTGTCCTCATTCTGTATATGGTCATAATACCAGCCGTCCTCCACTGTCATGGCATCATCCACATTACAGTGTCCTATCTCTTCATATCTGAATTCCGGATATTCCCTCACAAATCTTGAAACATGATTTTTCTTCTTATGATATGACTTCCCGGAAAGCAACGCCAGATCCTGTCTTGAATATATATAATCAAAATCCCCTGGGTCTTCGCAGAAACTGAATTTCCCCGGTCTTAACTGTTCAAGGGTCTTTTTCTGTTCCTCCGTCACAAATGCAAACCGGAGTCCTTCCCCATATGCAGCCGCCTCCGCTTCCAGTTCCTTAAGTGCTTTATCCACATTTCCCATTCCCACCGGAAATGTATATCCCTTTCTGGTTCCCTTTCCACTGTACTTCCTTATAAGGAAGTCTTTATAATTACATATTTTAATGTCATATTTTTCTCTTAAAAGAAACATGTTGGCAAAAGCAAGGTCACTTCCCATGTTCCCCGACTGTGCAACGATAGGACGAATCCATTTTCCATCCTCTAGTTCAGGTGTCTTCCATTCAAGCATAATATACCCCCGTGTGTAATCTGGCTTATTGTAACACACTTCCAATTATGTTACAATAAACCTGAATTTTTTAATAAGGAGATTATCAATGAACAAAAAGAATATCTCTCTGGTTTGTGCCGGAATTTTATTACTTTCATTACAGCTAATGATAAAAATTGGAAATGTATATTTTGACATATTTAACGACATACTGGCATTCATCCTGATTGCCATAGGAGGTTTCCCTCTTACTAAAAGAAACAAAACCTTTAAAAAGTCAGGCAGGATAATTGTTATTGGTCTTATACTTACAGTATTTGCCCAGGTTCTAAGCATTGCTTCTGCAAGCCTTGAACTGACCAATATCGTCACAATTATGTGTGGTCTCTCCGTTATTGTTAACATATACTACACATATTATTTTAATGAAGGACTGATTCTTGAAGCAAAATTCCAGGAAAAAGAAGCCCTCACCCGTTCCCTCCGTTTAATATGGGCTTTGTATGGAATCCTTGTATTCTTAAGCTTTATAGCTACAATGTCAGGAATATATATGATAACAATAATTGCCAACCTGCTTTCATTAATGTTCTGTATATTCTATGTATCAAACATATTTAATATTTCAAAAGGTCTCTACATGGAAGGCCTTCCAACAAAACATATGATGCAGTAATCTTGTGGATTAAAATAAATGTGCAGCGAAAATCGCATGCAGAATGGAGATGTATATGAAAAAATTAGAAATAATAATCCAGCCCGAAAGACTGGATGACCTAAAATCAATTCTTAACAGCTGTGGAGCCCACGGCATCATGATTACCAACATAATGGGATACGGCACCCAGCGTGGTCACAAGCAGACTTACAATGGTGTAGACTTTGGTGGAAATCTCCTTCCAAAAGTAAAAGTAGAAACCATCGTCTCAGACGAAGCTGCCGAGCAGATAGTAGACCTTGCCATTGACCAGATAAACACCGGTTCCTACGGTGATGGCAAAATCTTCATCTACGACGTATACGATGCCGTAAGAATCCGTACCGGCGAACGCGGCGACGACGCCCTCTAATCCAGCAATTTCTCTAAATTTTACTGACTAGCAAACTGTTTTGATGGAAAATCAGCGGATATCAGAGGGCTATGGCTGTGCCAATGGGGACCGGACTGCTG
>CALZFR010000100.1 GCA_945648485.1 uncultured Eubacterium sp.
AAAATCAGACATGCATCTGTTGAGGAGCTTATGGAAGCAACGGGTATTAACAGAGGAGTGGCAGAAAATATATATAATTATTTTCATTGATTAAAATATATGGTACAATACATGTATCTAGCGTACAGGAAAACTTTTTAGGCATTAAGGTATGTGCAGTCAGCGTGAATGCACAGGAAATGAGGGTTTCTATGAATAATAGTACAGAGAAGGTTAAATTATCAAAGGTTGTTGATAAGATGGGGCTGGAAAATCTTACTCCAGATGTGGATACAAGCGGAATATGGCTTCATGTTCCAGATGTAAACCGTCCAGCTTTGCAGCTTACAGGATTCTATGACCAGTTTGACAATGACAGAATCCAGGTAATCGGTAATGTGGAATATTCTTATCTTCAGAGTCTTTCCAAGGAGGACAGGGTCAGCCGGTATTCACAGCTCCTTTCAAGCAATATTCCGTGTCTGGTATTCTGCAGGAATTTGTCACCGGAGCCGGAGATTCTTAAAATTGCCAGCAAGTATGGAATTCCAATTCTTAAGTCCAAAGGTACTACATCTGCATTTGTGGCAGAAGTGATAAGATGGCTTAATGTCCAGCTTGCTCCATGTATTGTAATTCATGGCGTACTGGTTGATGTATATGGCGAAGGAGTTCTTATAGTCGGGGAGAGTGGTATTGGTAAAAGCGAGGCTGCCCTGGAACTTATTAAGAGAGGCCATCGTCTTGTAACAGATGATGCTGTAGAGATACGTAAGGTAAGTGATGAGACTCTTATAGGAACAGCACCAGGTGTTACCAAGTATTTTATTGAGCTTCGTGGAATCGGTATCATTGATGTAAAGACACTGTTTGGTGTAGAGAGCATCAAGGAAACACAGCAGATTGATATGGTTATGAAGCTGGAGGACTGGAACAAGGACAAAGAGTATGACAGACTTGGACTGGAAGAGGAATATATCGACTATCTTGGCAACAAGGTTGTGTGCCACACACTTCCAATCCGTCCGGGACGTAACCTGGCGGTTATAGTTGAGGCGGCAGCAGTTAACCACAGACAGAAGAAGATGGGTTACAATGCTGCTAAAGAGTTGTATAGAAGAGTACAGGAAAACCTTATGAAAGGCGACGATGAAGATGACGAATAAGATTATATTTGGAATAGATATAGGCGGAACCACTATTAAATGTGGATATTTTGATGATAAGGGTAACATGGCAGGAAAGGATGAGATTCCTACAAGAAAGGAGAATGGCGGACAGCTTATCTTAGCTGATGTGGCAGATTATATCAGAAGGATTGTGGATGAGCAGGGGCTTTCCCTTAGTGATGTTATGGGGGTAGGAATCGGTGTTCCTGGTTCTGTAAGAGATGACGGAACTGTTAACAAATGTGTTAACCTAGGCTGGGGAGTATTCAATGTGCCTGAAGCGCTGGCTAAGCATATAGATATTCCTCTGGAGAATATAGCTGTGGGTAATGATGCTAATGTGGCTGCCCTTGGCGAGTACTGGAAGGGTGGAGGAAAAGGCTATTCCAGCATAATGATGATTACAATCGGAACAGGTGTAGGCGGTGGCTTGATTATTAACGGCAAGCCTGTGAATGGATATAATGGTGCTGCAGCAGAGATTGGACATATTCCATTTGTGGATGACCTGGATTTCCCATGTACCTGTGGAAAGACGGGATGTCTGGAACAGGTGGCTTCTGCTACGGGAATTGCCAGAATGGGCGGTAGGAAGAATGCCAAAGAGGTATTTGATGCAGCCCTGGCTGGGGACAAGGATATGGAAGCTGTTGTTGAGAAGGTTTCCATGTATCTTGGAAAGGCGCTTGCCATCGCAGCAGGTATTGCTGACCCGGAGTGTTTTATTATAGGTGGCGGTGTGTCAGCTGCCGGAGAGTATCTGCTTGAGAAAATCAGAAAATATTACCGGGAATACGCTTTCCATCCATCAAGGGATAATAAGATTGTGAAGGCGACTCTTGGCAATGATGCAGGAATGTATGGAGCTGCAAGATTAATATATAAGGCTGATTAGCATGAGGCTTTTGTCAGAAAAGAGGATTATCAAAGCGTCTGCGGAATGGGGATTGGTATGAGTGACGAGATAGTTACCCGGTTAATTAATATCACTGGCAAAGATAATGTTAGAATTAATGAACCTATGAAGAACCACACTACATTTAAGATAGGAGGCCCTGCACAGTACTATGTAACTCCTGAGTCTGTCACACAGATTCAGGAAGTTGTTTCTTTATGCAGAGATATGAACATTCCACTACATGTAATAGGCAACGGCAGCAATATTCTCGTTGGTGATGATGGCGTTGATGGTGTAGTTCTTGCTTTATTTAATACATTTTCAGATTATGAGATTAAGGATAATGTGATAACTGCCCAGGCTGGAATGAGTCTTATCAAGCTGGCAGTAATAGCTTTGAGAGAGGGGCTTACAGGGCTGGAGTTTGCCAGTGGAATTCCGGGGAGCGTTGGCGGCGCGGTATATATGAATGCCGGTGCTTATGACGGACAGATGAAGGATGTGGTCACTTCTGTGACAGTTCTTGATGAGGCTGGCAATATACGGATTCTTGGCAGGGATGAGCTTGATATGGGTTACAGAACAAGCGCTGTTGCAAAGCATAACATGATAGTGCTGCAGGTGATTATTGAGCTTAAAGCTGGTAACAAGGAGCAGATTAAAGACCGGATGAACCAGTTATCAGAATTAAGGAAGCAAAAGCAACCGTTAGAGTATCCAAGTGCGGGAAGCACATTTAAGAGGCCGGAAGGATATTTTGCAGGAAAGCTTATAGCTGATGCAGGTCTTAAGGGATACAGTATTGGAGGAGCGGCTGTTTCAGAAAAACACGCCGGGTTTGTTGTTAATATGGGAGGTGCCACTGCAAAGGACGTGGTGGAGCTTACTGATTATATTAAGAAAAGGATAATGGAACAGTTCGGTGTCACCCTTGAATTAGAGGTTAAAAGAATAGGCTTGTAGAAAGGAGATAAGGGAATATGCAGATTGTAATTGTAACAGGAATGTCAGGAGCCGGTAAATCGACAGCTTTGAATGTACTTGAAGATCAGGGATATTACTGTGTGGACAATATGCCTGTTCCTCTTATTCCTCATTTTGCAAAGCTTGCCAAGAGCCAGGAAAAACACCGGGAGAAGGATGGAAGCAAAGCCCATGAAACCGGTTATGATAAGATTGCCCTTGGAGTAGATATCCGTAATGGGGATGCCCTGGGTGAGTTAAGCGATATGCTTAACAATAATATTGATGAACGCTACAAAATCCTGTTTCTTGATTCCAGCGATGAGGTGCTGGTTAAGAGATATAAGGAGACAAGGAGAACCCATCCACTTGCCAAGGATGAAAGGGTGGACAGGGCCATATCGGAAGAGCGCAGACAGATGGAATTCTTAAGGCGCAGGGCAGATTATATAATTGATACAAGCCAGATGCTTACAAGGGAGCTGAAGCAGGAACTGGAGAAAATATTTAATCAGAATGGACAGTATGGAAATCTGTTCGTAACAGTACTTTCATTTGGATTCAAATATGGTATTCCTGCGGATGCTGACCTGGTTTTTGATGTAAGATTTTTGCCTAATCCTTATTATATTGAGGAACTGAAACCTCTCACTGGCAATGATAAGCCTATTCAGGATTATGTGATGGGATTCGAAGCTGCAGGAGTATTTCTTTCTAAGGTGACAGATCTTCTTGAGTTTCTTCTTCCACGCTATGTGGAGGAGGGGAAGAACAGCCTTGTTATTGCAGTAGGCTGTACTGGCGGCAAACACCGTTCAGTAACTCTTGCCAATGCCATAGCTTCAAAGCTTAAAGAGTCATCATATGGCTGTAAGGTGGAGCATCGTGATATTGAAAAGGATGCTAAGAGAAAGAAGTAGTAAGGAGTTGGAGAATTGTCATTTTCGGCCGAGGTTAAAGAAGAATTATCAGGAAGAACTGACAGCGCCAAACACTGTCAGATTGCTGAACTGGCAGCAATTCTTGCATTTTGCGGAGAGGTGACTGCCGGGTGTCTTGTTATGTCCACAGAGAATGTTACTGTGGCGGACAAGTATATTGAATTACTGGGGGATATTGCAGGAATAGCCAGGGAGGATGTGGACTGGTGCCAGGATAATAAGAAGGGCAGCGCAATATATGTGACTCTTAATGAGGAGCAGTCAAGGGGAATACTTATGACTGTCAAATGGATTAACGTTACCAGGGGAAATGCCTTTGAGAGATGCTTCGCAAACCCTGTTGTTATCCAGAAGGAATGCTGTAAAAAAGCATTTATTAAGGGTGCATTTCTGGCAGCAGGTTCCATAAGCGACCCGAAGAAGTTCTATCATCTGGAGATTGTGTGTGACAGTGAGGACGATGCAAGACAGATGACGGATATAATTGCATATTTCCAGCTTGATGCCAAGTATATAGCAAGAAAGAAAAGTTTCGTGGTGTACCTGAAGGAAGGCAACCATATAATGGACTGCCTTAATATAATGGGTGCCTATGTATCCCAGATGAATCTGACTAATATCATGATTCTAAAGGAAATGAGAAATGATGTAAACAGGAAGGTAAACTGCGAGACAGCCAACCTTAACAAGACTATAGAGGCTGCTGTAAAGCAGATTAGGGATATTGAGTATATAAGAGATACTGTGGGGCTTTCTTACCTTAAGGATTCCCTTAGGGAAGTGGCAGAGGTCAGATTGGAAAATCCGGACATGAATCTTAAGGATATTGGAGAACTTCTGACTCCGGCAGTTGGTAAATCAGGAGTTAACCACAGACTTCGCAAAATAAGTGAAATTGCCAGCGAACTAAGGGGCGATTAGTGTGATAATAAAAAGTGCTGCCAGCATCCTGCTGGCAGCACCTTAATATTATTTAACTGTTTTCTTCTTTCTCTGCTGGCGGGATAAGAATGCAAGGACAGCTTTTCTTGGTAAGAACCTTATTGCAAGAGCGCTAAGCTTTAATTCCATGGTTGGAATGATAATCAGCTTCTTTTTGAACATATGGTATAGGCCATAGGATGCACAGAATTCCGGTGTTATTCCCTTAAGGGCGAATTCTACATTAGCTCTCTTGTTGAAGTTGGTATCAACAGGACCGGGACATAATGCACTTACAGATACATTGCTTCCGGCTTCCCTAAGCTCGTGGTTAACAGCACAGGTAAGGCTTGTTACGTAGGCTTTGGTTGCATAATATGTTGACATATATGGACCACCTGGCATAAGACCTGCTATGGAAGATACATTAAGTATATATCCTTCGTCTCTCTTAACCATCTGTGGCAGAATTGCCTTGGTAAGTATGTGGACGGACTTTACGTTGAGGTCAATCATGTTAAGGTCATTCTTTAATTTAGTGTCAGCAAAATCGCCAATTTCACCAAATCCAGCGTTATTGACAAGAATTGATATTTTATAATGGCGGAGCTTCTTTGCAAGCTTTACACAGCTTTCGGTATCAGACAAATCACAGGATATAACCTTACACTTTGTCTTAAGGGTTGAAGCAAGCTTCTTTAATTCTCTGGCGTGCCTTGAGATAAGGATAAGGTTGTATCCCATTCCGCTTAACTGCTTTGCACATTCTCTGCCGATGCCGGAACTGGCACCTGTAACACAGGCAATTGCCATATTAACCTCCATTCTTAAGCCGCTTTCACGACATGAGTGAGAAAAGACTTATGACACTCACATCATATTATAAAAAGGACTAACGCTATGATAATTAAAAACACAACAACATGTAATAACAATATGATAAATCAAGCCGCCGTTGTAAGCAATAGCAAAATTGAAACTTACAGAAAAAAGAAGCTTATATATAACTGTATTGGTCTTCTTTCAGGAATGACAGCTGTAAGCATAATGGCAAGACAGCTGGCAAGTACGGGTGATATAAATATATATATAATAATTCCATTTGTGGCAGTATGTGGATTCTGTCTGTTCATGGGAATGTATTATCTTGACAGGAATAAGTATAACCAGATTAAGCAATACTATTCTGGAATGGAATGTACAAGTATCCAATATGAAATTGATTCAGAGGAAATAATTGTCAAAGCCGGTAGTAAACAATGCACATACAGATGGGATGATGCTGTCAGCTGGATGGAGAACCAGAATTATTTCTATATTATCTATGATACGGAAAGTGAGCCGGAAACCTATATTCTGGGGGAATGCCTGATTATCAGTAAGAAGGGTTTCACCCAGTGCACGGTTTCTGACTTGAGACAATTGTGTGGAGCTGTTATGGAAGAGCATAAGAATAAACGTAATTATAATAGCTAAAATGGCAGATTTAACTTTTTTTATTATTTGACAAATCACAACAAATATTGCATAATCATAGAAATATCGCATTAATATTGTTTTAATTCTACATGGACAGGCTCCATAGAAATGGGAGGTAATGGCAATGAATAATCAACAGATGATGGAATTAACTACCGTTGAAAAAAGTGCCTTTGAGGAGCTGGTTAAGGAATGTACCCGTTCTGGCTCTATAGATTCAAGTCTTTACGTTGAATATGACGTTAAGAGAGGTCTTCGTGACAGTAATGGTAATGGTGTACTTACAGGACTTACAGAGATTTCAGACGTTATTGGTACTAAGAGCGAGCATGGAAGAAAGGTTCCTGTTGATGGACAGCTGTTCTATCAGGGATATAATGTAGAAGAGATTGTGGATGATCTGGGAGATAAAAGATTCGGATTTGAGGAGGTTACTTATCTTCTTCTTTTCGGAAAGCTTCCAACCCCTGAGCAGCGCCAGAATTTTATTCATATTCTTACAGACCTGGAGGAGCTTTCAGGAGCATTTATCAGAGATGTAATTATGAAGGCCACAAGTGCCAATCTTATGAATTCTCTTATGAAGAGTATATTAAGCCTCTACTCCTATGACGAGAATCCAGATGATACATCGGTTCCTAATGTCTTAAGACAGTCATTACAGCTTATTGCCAAGATGCCTTTGATTTCGGTATATGCTTATCAGGCATACAGACATTATAAACTGGATGGAACATTACTTATAAAGAATCCTAAGAAGGGGTATTC
>CALZFR010000101.1 GCA_945648485.1 uncultured Eubacterium sp.
TTTCTGACGGTACCATTTCTGATGACACCAGATATCCGTTAAAATATTCAGAGAAATCATTGCCTGATAATTGTACATCAGACAGTGTATCTAATGTTAACATATGCACAATGCATAGTTCAAAAGGGCTGGAATATGAAAGAGTAATAATAATTGATGCCAATGAAGGTATAACTCCATATAATAAAGCTGTTTCAAAAGAGGAGATTGAAGAGGAGAGAAGGCTGTTTTATGTGGCAATGACCAGGGCAAAGAAGAATCTTATTATATGTTCTGTGAAGAGGCGGAATAATAAAATGCTTCTGCCATCAAGATTTGTAAAAGAAATATGAAATCAGAAGAAAAGAGGCTGCAAAGGCCTCTTTATTCTTCTTCGTCTTCCTGACTGTACAGTTCTTCATACTCCATGGCATCAAGTTCTTCGTCAAATGCCTCGGAGACAATTTCGTATTCCTCGTCCGATTCTATATTCTCAAGAACAGGTTCATCGTTATCATCCTGTGTATATCTGTAAAGGAATACTTCATCATTATCAGCTGCTTCTCCTTCAAGTGGCAGTAAAGCTATATAATTATTGTCACCTGCAGGGAATATGCGGATAATTGCACATTCACATTCTGTTCCGTCATCAAGGGAGAGTGTTACTGTGGAATATTCATTAGTATCCTGATTGTTAATGTCTTCTGACATATTAATCCTCCATTCTGGATAAGTCTTTAAACATTATAATATTAGCAAAGGACTTAATATTTTGCAATAATTATATAAAAAAGCTTGCGGTACTTAAAAAAATGGTGTATATTTTAGTCGAATAAAGTCAATGGGGACGATTTTCTTTTTATCTTAAGAAAGTTGTCCTCTTTTTTTACTGGCTTCAGAGTGGATATGCGTTTTAACTGGCCGCATAGACAGCTGTCTTTTAGAAACGAGAGGAATATATATGGATAAGATTGATAAGATGTTGATAACACTTTTGCAGAAGAATGCCAGAATGCCACTTAAGACTCTGGCTGAAAATGTTTTTTTATCTTCACCTGCTGTGTCTGCAAGAATTGAAAGGCTTGAAAGAGATGAGATTATTGAAGGATATGAGGTTAAGGTTAACCAGTTGAAACTGGGGTATCACATAACTGCATTTATTAATTTGGAAGTTGCCCCTGTACAGAAACCAGAGTTTTACCCCTTCATTAAATCATGTCCAAATGTTGTGGAGTGTAACTGTGTAACAGGAACATATTCTATGCTTCTTAAGGTTGTTTTTCCAAGTACAATGGAACTGGATACATTTGTGGGACAACTGCAGAAGTTTGGCAGGACGAGTACACAGATTGTATTCTCAACACCGGTTCCTCCAAGGGGAATAGATGTTAATGTAGGTAATCCTGAAGAAAACTAAAATATTAAATTTCTTTAAAGGAGTGCTGTCGTGTTGTGCGATAGCACTCCTTTTGTTATAATCTATATATATCTTAAGAATGGAGATTAATTATGGACAGAAAGTTTATATATCAGGAAAAAGTCAAGCTTATAAGGGATAATATTGGAAAGGTTATTGTTGGTAAGGAGGAAGTAACAGATCTTATTCTTACAGCTGTCATAGCTGGTGGACATGTGCTTTTGGAGGATGTTCCGGGAACAGGTAAAACTATGACTGCAAAATCCTTTGCCAGATCAATTGATGCGGATTTTAACAGAATACAGTTTACACCTGACATGTTACCATCGGATGTAACTGGTATTAATTATTACAATCAGAAGCAGGGGGAATTTACTTTTAAAAAGGGCCCTGTATTTTCCAATATCCTTCTGGCTGATGAAATTAACAGGGCAACTCCAAGAACCCAGTCAGCATTACTTGAGTGTATGGAAGAAAGACAGGTTACAGTTGACGGCATAACAACACCTCTTAATAAACCATTTATTGTTATTGCCACTGAGAATCCAATAGAGACAGCAGGAACATATGAATTGCCAGAAGCGCAGCTGGACCGTTTTCTTTTCATGCTTTCCTTCGGTTATCCTGAAAAGAATGAGGAGATTGGCATACTTAAGAGGTTTATGGAGACAAGCCCGCTGGATACATTGGATTCAGTATGTTCCGGAGAAGATATTATTAATATGGGACGTGAGGCTTATGATGTGTATATACATGACCTTATTCTTGGATATATTGTGGATATAGCGGCTAAATCAAGAACACATGAGAATGTTGCAATTGGTGTTAGCCCACGAGGAACCCTTAATATGGTTAATGCTGTAAGGGCATATGCATATATCCAGGGAAGAGATTTCGTTGTTCCTGAGGATGTGGTTACCCTGGCACCATATACATTTGCACATAGGCTTGTGCTTAAGAGAGGTACTAAGAAAAGTGAGTTAAAGAGAGCAATAATTAACGAAGTATTAGGAACAGTACAGGTTCCTACAGAGGATTGGAACAGATAATGCATATTATATTAATGATTGTAGGAGCGGTTGTTGTTTATCTGCTTCTTAAAAGAATATATCAGAAAAACTGGAACAGACATCTGTCTTGTGATATTTCATTTTCTGCCAGCAATGCTGTGTGCGGTGATACGGTGGAACTGGTGGAGGTTGTTACCAATTACAAGAAGCTTCCTCTTCCTATAATCCATCTTAAGTTTCAGGCTGACAATGCACTGATTTTTAAGGATGGCAGTGAGAATACCAAGACTACTGATTCAACATACAGAGATGATGTTTTTTCTCTTTTTATGGACCAGAGAATCACCAGAAGGATTCCTGTAACATGTACCCAGAGGGGCGTGTATGGAGTACGCAATATTGAACTGATTTTTAATGGACTGTTTATGGATGATGTGTCAGTTTATAAGGTGAAAAGCATCTCATCCCTTACTGTTTATCCAGATCCTTATCTATATGAGGATATGGATATACTTTACTCAAGAGTTTTAGGTCTTGTGGAAAGAAACAGCCTGATTAATCCTGACCCATTTGCTTTCAGGCAGATCAGGGAGTATGAGATTAATGACCCTATGAATACTATTAACTGGAAAGCTTCTGCAAGGTCAGGTTCTCTGATGGTAAACCAGTTTAATGAGACTACGTGCCAGGAGGTATGTATTCTTCTTAATCTTGAGCCGGAGGGCATGCTTGTATATAACAGGCTTAGTGAGGCTTCCATATCAATTGCAGCAGGGATAGCTGAGACACTTCTTGATAGTGGTATTTCTGTGGGAATTTTATCTAATGGAAGAGACTATGATACAGAAGAGAACATATTTATTCATCCTGAGGGTGATGCAGCACATATAAAGAATATTGATACAGGTCTTGCAAGAATTAATCTTTCAGCAGGGCAGGATGAGTTTGTTTCTATGATTAAGTCCTACACAGATGATTTTACCAGACAGATATTTGATAATGAGAATAATACCGAAATGCTTTACATCCTGATTTCCCAGAATTCACGTTCTGAAATTGTGGATACTTTTAACAGCATTATAGGTAAAGACGCTGATAACATATTTATTGTTCCTCATTTCAGGGACAAGGAGATAAATCTTGACAGTTGCAATGGAACTGTAATTCCCTGGGAGGTAACGCATAATGCAAAAGGATAATTATGTTAAGCTGATTGCATTTGTAGAGCTTATTCTGCAATGGGTTTTGTTTTCTTCAATCTGCTATGCCATATATTTTGGAGTACTTAAGCTGGATGAGTCTTTCTTTATGAGAGGATTCTGGGTGCCTTTGGCAGTTACCTTAGCATTCTTTTCAAGAAAATTTATCAGAAAGTTCAGATTATTTATTCTCAGCAATATACTAATTATGATTGTTTGCGTTGCAGCAGGGCAGGGAGCAGAGATGATTTCCTTTAATGTTATTCTTGGATTTCTGATATGTGCCTATTCTACCGGACTTAAGAACAGGGAAGTTAGAATATATAATGATAATTCAATTCCTATCAGAGAGGGACAGAATGCTGAAACAGTAAGGGATGCAGCAATCAGGTCTTTAGTTGCCAAGGAAGCTGTCAGTATATATTTTGTTGCGGTAATAGTAGTGGGATATTTTCTTGGTGTTGCTGCAAATAATAGTTTGCTTATGAATATTGAGAGCTTCTTCTGTATAGTTTTTATTATACTTCAGATAGTGCATAACAATTTAAAGCAGCTTAATTATGCTTTCAATATTGATGGCGCCAAGGCAGACTTCCCTGCCAGTCAGATAATAACTGTCAGCCGTTTTGTTATGATTTCTTCTGTATTGTTAATAGCTGCTGGAATGCTTCTGTTTTATAACGGCTATTACGGAAATATTTTCTACCATATGGGCGCTGGTTTCATGTTTATATTCAGAATGGTCATGAAGTTTATATTATTTCTCATGAGCCTTTCTGGAAGGGAACAGACCAGCCAGGAAGAAAATATAACAGAGACGGAGCCTGAGGAATTTATCAGCCCGGAACCTCTTCCTAATGACAATGATTTCATGGAACTTCTGGCTGAAATATTTGGTGTTGTGCTTATTGTTGGAATGCTGTTTGGTATAATCTATCTTGTTAAGACCTATGCATCCGCATTTAACAAGACCAGGAAGGTTAATTTTGATACAGTTGAACATGTGGCATCAAAAGAAAAGAAGAGCAAAGTGACAGTACCTGTCAGTGTTCCTGTTAAGAAGGACACAAGGAACACCCACAAATTAAGAAAACTATACAAAAAGAGTGTGCTTAACGGAACCAGCGGAAATACTCCTGACACCACACTTGTGCCATCAAGGCTTACAAGTACTACTATTACCAGTGATGAGGAGGCTGGAGCAAGGATTACCATTCTTTATGAGAAAGCAAGATATTCAATGGATAATATTACAGACCAGGAAATAGATGAATTTAAAAGAATCTCAAATAATGGTTGACACTTTAATGTTTTTCATGTATTATCAGTAACATATAATAAGTAAAAGCGAAGAAGAGGAATAGTAGATACCTACTGGAGTCAGAGAGTTGCCGGATGGTGCAAGGCAACGGAAGGAAAGTATTGAACTCGCCTCGGAGCTGCTATCTGAAGTCATGTTTTGATTAGTAGGCGTAGCCGGAAGCCAACCGTTACAGTGGACAGAATATAAGGCATTAGTGTCCGTATTCAGTGAGTGCACGATTTGTTTCGTGAATAAGAGTGGTAACGCGTGAGATTTTATCTTTCGTCTCTTGACAGGTTTGTCTTGGACGAAAGATTTTTTATTACCATTTATTAATTTTGATTATTTCCTTTTACTTGTTATGGAATAATAATTTTAATGGAGGATTTGAAAATGTTTGATTACAGACAGTACAAGAGAGGCTATTATATGCCACCAGTTCCATGCAATGACTGGGTTACAAAGGACCATATTGATAAGGCACCTTTATGGTGTTCTGTTGACTTAAGAGATGGTAACCAGGCTCTTATTGAGCCAATGAGTCTTGAAGAGAAACTTGAGTTTTTCAAGATGCTCGTTAAGATTGGATTTAAGGAGATTGAGGTAGGCTTTCCTGCTGCTTCAGACACAGAGTATACATTTTTAAGAACACTTATTGAGAACAATATGATTCCACAGGATGTTACAGTACAGGTTCTTACCCAGGCAAGAGAGCACATTATCAAGAAAACTTTTGAGGCTGTTAAAGGTGCACCTAATGCCATTGTACATGTATATAATTCAACTTCAGTTGCACAGCGTCAGCAGGTATTTAAGAAATCAAAGGAGGAGATTAAGCAGATTGCCATTGAAGGCGCAAAGCTTTTAAAGGAGCTTGCAGAGAAGGAAGATGGTAATTTCTCATTTGAATACAGTCCTGAAAGCTTTACTGGAACAGAGCCTGAATATGCTTTGGAAGTATGTAATGCTGTAATTGATATCTGGCAGCCAACACCAGACAGAAAGTGTATTATTAACCTTCCATCAACTGTTCAGATGTCTCTTCCTCATGTATTTGCATCTCAGGTTGAGTATTTTCACAAGAATCTTCATAACAGAGATAACGTTATTATTTCTGTACATCCACATAATGACAGAGGTTCAGGCGTTTCAGATGCAGAGCTGGCTGTACTTGCAGGAGCTGACAGAGTAGAGGGAACTTTATTTGGTAATGGTGAGAGAACAGGTAATGTAGATATAGTAACCCTTGCCATGAATCTTTATTCCCAGGGAGTAGATCCTGTATTGGATTTATCAGATATTCCTCATATTGCAGAAACATATGAGAGACTTACACAGATGACAATCAGTGACAGACATCCATATTGTGGTAAGCTTGTATTTGCAGCTTTCTCAGGTTCACATCAGGATGCTATCTCCAAGGGTATGCATTATAAGGTGGAACATGATGAGAAGTTCTGGACAGTTCCTTACCTTCCAATTAATCCAGAGGATGTTGGACGTACATACGATTCTGATGTAATAAGAATTAACAGCCAGTCAGGCAAGGGTGGTGTTGCTTATGTACTTGAAAACAGCTTCGGTATGATTGTTCCTAAGATGATGAGGGAAGATTTAGGATATGCCGTTAAGAGTGTATCTGATGTCAACCATAAGGAGCTTTCTCCTGATGAGGTTCTTGAAATATTTGAGAAGCGATATAAGAAGTTTACACCTGTATTTAAGATTACAGAGGTACATTTCAGACAGATTGATGGAATCCAGACAACTGTTACGATAGAACAGAATGGAGAGACTGTCAATGTGGAAGCTTCCGGTAATGGACGTCTTGATGCTGTAAGTAATGCTCTTGCTTCGCACTTTAACAAGCCATGTGAAGTATGCTGCTATGAAGAGCATACTCTTAATAATAAGGGCTCAGAGTCAAGTGCTATTGCTTATGTAGGTATCACTGGTGAGGATGGAAAGAATTACTTCGGAGTAGGTATTGACCATGATATTATCCGTGCTTCTATTGATGCTATGGAATCAGCCATGAACAGAAGTCTTTATACAGAATAATAACTAGTATGTAACAGGGAAATTATAACAGTAGCCGGCATCCGGTTTCCAGGGATACATCCCTTAAAATAAAAAAGTCACGACGAAGAGAATCTAAGCGTTGCGACGTATATGAATTACACTCGCTTATTTCA
>CALZFR010000102.1 GCA_945648485.1 uncultured Eubacterium sp.
GTGGCGGAATTGGCATACGCGCTAGACTAAGGATCTAGTCCATATTGCTTGGGTGCGGGTTCAAGTCCCGCCGACTGCACTTTTTATTTTCCCTCAGGCCTATAAGGCTTTGAGGATTTTTTTATATGTATTTATTATTTTATATAAGGGTCAGGACTGGAAACATTTCTGATTTCAGGAAAAGGTTCTGATTTAGAGGAAAGTGTGAAGATATGAAGACAGTTCTTACAATTGCAGGCAGTGATTCAAGTGGCGGGGCAGGAATACAGGCAGACTTAAAGACGATGGCTGCCCATAAGGTATATGGAATGAGTGCAGTTACTTCACTGACTGCCCAGAATACTACAGGAGTATATGGAATATCAGATGTAACACCGGAATTTCTTGGGAAACAGCTTGATTGTGTATTTACAGATATTTTCCCTGATGCAGTCAAGATTGGAATGGTTTCTGACTCGGGACTGATTAATATGATAGCTGACAAGCTTGAACAGTACAAACCACGTAATATTGTGGTAGATACAGTTATGGTTTCTACCAGCGGAAGCAGACTGTTAAAAGAGGATGCTGTGAAAACTCTTATTGACAGGCTTATCCCTCTGGCTGACATTATTACACCTAATATACCAGAGGCGGAAGTTCTTTCAGATATTAACATTGAGACAGGACAGGATATGATACGGGCTGCCAGGATTATAAGCCAACGGGTGTCTGGAAGTCCGGCAATTCTGATTAAAGGCGGTCATGAAAGAAATACAGCTAATGACCTTCTGTATTCTGGTGATAATGAGATATGGTTTAACGGGGAAAGAATTGATAATCCCAATACCCATGGAACAGGATGTACATTGTCCTCTGCCATTGCATGTAATCTTGCATTGGGATACAGCATGGAGGATTCTGTTGGTAACAGTAAACGTTATATATCAGGTGCTTTGAAATCAGGATTGAATCTTGGTAAGGGCAGTGGTCCTCTTAATCATGTTTACTTGTTTGAAGATAACTTCGACTCAAAAGCGTCTGCGGAATGGAGAATTTATGGATAGTTTTATATATAGTCTGAATGCAACAGTTCCAATTTTTCTTGTAATGATTGTGGGATGGTGTATAAAGAAGCTGGGGATAATCGATGACCATTTTGCAGATGTAGCTAACAAATATGTATTCAAGGTAGCTTTGCCTGTCATGTTGTTTAAGGATTTGTCATCATCTGATTTTTATTCAAAGTTTGATATTAAGTTTGTCCTGTACTGTGTGATAGTTACGCTGTTAATGTTTTCTGTTGTATGGATTCTCACAGATATTTTCATGAAGGATAAGACCATGAGAGGGGCTTTTATCCAGGGCTCCTGCAGGAGCAGTGCAGCAATTCTTGGAATGGCATTTATCCAGAATATGTATTCAGATACTGGTATGGCGCCTCTTATGATTGCGGCGGCAGTACCACTTTTTAATATTATATCAGTTGTTGCTCTTACATTTAAGGCGGCACCGGAAAATGGGCTGGAATCTGCTGATATGGTTAAGGGCGATAACATTAAAAAGGCTTTATATAATATAATAACAAATCCGATTATTATTGGTATTCTTACAGGACTTGTGGCGTCACTTCTAAGAATGGATTTTCCTGCAATAATAGATAAAACTATGTCAAATATAGCACAGACAGCTACACCGATAGCACTGATATGCATTGGTGCAGGATTTGAAGGAAGAAAAGCAATTAAGAAGATTAAACCAACAGTTGTGGGAACGTTTATTAAGCTTGTGGGACTTGCAGCAGTATTCCTGCCTGTGGCAGTGATGATGGGCTTTAGAAACCAGGAGCTGATGGCAATACTTATTATGCTTGCATCTCCATCTACAGTTACTTGTTTTGTTATGGCAAAGAGTATGAATAATGATTATGTGCTTTCATCAAGCATTGTTGTTCTGACAACATTTTTATCAAGTATAACCCTGACAGGATGGATATTCCTCCTTAGAAGTTTTGGCTTGATATAATCATATGTTTATGGTATAATCATCGAAGTTTATGAACGAAAAGGAGGAATTGTCGTGAAACATATTAAGACAATCAGTGAAAGAGTTTTAAAGGATACAATGAAGCACGGCGGTTGCGGTGAGTGCCAGACATCTTGCCAGTCTGCATGTAAGACATCATGCACAGTTGGTAACCAGAGCTGTGAGAATAAGAATAAGTAGTTTAATTGAAAAGACAATTTCGTGAAAAAGAGCGTGTTAAGTTTTTTTCAACACGCTCTTATTTCACGCAGGCGGGATTATCTGCCATATATTAATTAAAGTGTAATAATCCATACACAACATGGAGGAATGTAATGATACACCAGTATAAAAACAACGGTTATAATATTGTTCTGGATGTTAACAGTGGTTCGGTTCATGTGGTAGATGATTGTGTGTATGACATTTTATCCGAGTTTGAGGGACATTCTCTTGAGGAATGTTTAGACATGTTTGAGGATAGATATCCTGAATCCGATATTAAGGAGGCATACAGAGAAATCTGTGAGCTGAAGGAAGCAGGACAGCTCTTTACAGAGGATGTATATGAGCCATACATAGATTCATTTAAGGACAGACCTACGGTAGTTAAGGCTTTGTGTCTTCACATTGCACATGATTGTAATCTGGCATGCAGATACTGCTTTGCTGAAGAAGGAGAGTATCATGGAAGACGGGCTCTTATGAGCTTTGAGGTTGGTAAGAAGGCACTGGATTTCCTTGTAGCCAACTCCGGAAACAGAAGGAATCTTGAAGTGGATTTCTTTGGCGGAGAGCCTACTATGAATTTTGATGTGGTTAAGCAGCTTGTAGCCTACGGAAGAAGCCTTGAGAAGGAACATAATAAGAATTTCAGGTTTACTCTGACAACTAATGGAATTCTCCTTGATGATGATATTCTTGAATTCGCCAACAAAGAGATGAGCAACATAGTATTAAGTATTGATGGACGTAAGGAAGTCAATGACCTTATGAGACCTACAAGAAACGGACATGGAAGCTCATATGACATAATAATGCCTAAGTTTAAGAAGGTTGCAGAGAGCAGAAACCAGACTAATTATTATGTGAGAGGAACATTTACTCACAATAACCTTGATTTCAGTAAGGATGTACTTCATCTTGCTGATGAAGGGTTTGAGCAGATATCTGTTGAGCCGGTTGTTGCCCAGCCTACAGATGATTATGCTATCCGTGAGGAGGATATACCATTTCTTCTTGAACAGTATGACCAGCTTGCAAAAGAGCTTGTAAAGAGAAAGAAAGAGGGAAGAGGATTCAATTTCTTCCACTTTATGATTGATCTTAACGGGGGACCTTGCGTTGCCAAGCGTCTGTCAGGATGTGGCTCAGGATGTGAATATCTGGCAGTCACACCATGGGGAGACCTGTATCCATGCCATCAGTTTGTTGGTAATGAAGATTTTCTTATGGGCAATGTAGATGAGGGAATTACCCGTACAGATATAAGGGACATGTTCAAAAACAGTAATGTATACTCTAAGGAAAAGTGCAAAAAGTGCTTTGCAAAGTTTTACTGTAGTGGTGGATGTGCCGCCAACTCATATAATTTCCATGGCAATATTAATGATGCCTACGATGTGGGCTGTGAACTGCAGAGGAAGAGAATTGAGTGTGCAATCATGATTAAGGCTGCTTTGGCCGATGAATAGGAGGAGTTATTTTTATGAAGTACGGAAAAGGTAAGAAGATTACCTATTCGCTGTTAGTAATCGCATTAGCTGTATTTCTTACAGTTGCGGTTGTATTTGGTTTGAATGATGGTTATGGTGGAGCAAGAGCTATTGATCTTGGTCTTGACCTTGCCGGTGGTGTAAGTATTACATATGAGATTCAGGAAAGCAATCCAAGCACTCAGGATATTAATGATACAATATCTAAGCTTGAGAAGCGTGTGGAGGGCAAGAGTACAGAATCCCAGGTATATGTGGCAGGTGATAACAGAATCACTGTAGAGATTCCTGGTGTTACAGATGCTAATGCTATTCTTGAGGAATTAGGAACTCCTGGTTCTCTTGAATTCCTTGACAGTACAGCTTATTCAGCATTTACAAGTGGTTCGGATTACACACCACTTCTTACAGGTTCTGATGTTAAGTCTGCGCAGGCTTATACTAATACAAGTTCTACAGAGAAGACACCATATGGCGTAGAGCTTACATTTACAGATGAGGGGTCTGCTAAATTCGAGCAGGCGACAAGTGACAATCTGGGAAGTCCTATTTATATCGTATATGATGGAGATGTTGTAAGTGCTCCAACAGTTCAGACTGTTATATCAGGTGGTACAGCAACAATCACAGGTATTGAGTCATTCGAAGCAGCAGATAATCTTGCTGTATTTATCAGAGTTGGTTCAATTCCTCTTACACTTAATGAAGTAAGCTCTAACATTGTAGGCGCACAGCTTGGTTATAATGCAATCCAGACAAGCCTTATTGCAGCTATCATCGGTCTTGCGATTCTTTGCATCTTCATGATTGCTGTATACAGAATTCCTGGCGTTGTTGCATCCATTGCATTATGGATTTATTCAGCTATGGTTCTGTTCCTGGTAAGCGTATATGATATTACCCTTACTCTTCCAGGTCTTGCAGGTCTTATCCTTGGCGTGGGTATGGCAGTAGATGCCAACGTAATTATATATTCACGTATACGTGAGGAGATTGGTGCTGGTAAGTCAACAGAGGGAGCGATTCTTTCAGGTTATAGTAAGGCTACATCAGCAATTGTCGATGGTAACGTTACAACACTTATTGCTGCAGTAGTTCTTTATATATTTGGTTCTGGTCCTATCAAGGGATTTGCCATGACTCTTGGCCTTGGTATTATTGTATCAATGTTTACAGCCCTTGTTATTACTAAGGTTATTATGAAGCTTTTCTACAACTTTGGTATTCAGGCTCCAAAGTGGTATGGAAAGACAATCCACAAGAAGAAGTTCAACTTCCTTAATATCCGCAGATGGTGCTTTATTGGTTCAGCAGTTGTAATTCTTGCAGGATTTGTGACAATGTTTGTAAACAAGTCAATGGGTAACTATGCTCTTAATTTCGGACTTGATTTCGTAGGTGGAACAACATCTACATTTACATTCCAGGAAGATTACTCACAGAGTGAGATTGAAAATGGAATTATTCCTCTTATCAAAGAAGCAACAGGTGTCAGCCAGGTTCAGCAGCAGAAGGTAAAGGAAAGCACACAGGTTACATTTAAGACTAATGTTTTAAACCTTGAGCAGAGAGAGGCAGCTGAAAATGCTGTTATTGCCAAATATCCAATTAAGGATGGCTCAATTGTTGAGACTAATACAATTGGTGGTTCAGTAAGTGCCACAACTAAGAGAAGCGCATTTATCTCAGTTATAATTGCTACAATCTTTATGCTTGTATACATTTTCGTAAGATTCCGTGATATTAAGTTTGCTCTTGCAGCTGTTATTGCGTTAATCCACGATGTTTTAGTTGTTCTTGCATTCTATGCTGTTGCCAGAGTTAACGTTGATACAACATTCATTGCATGTATGCTTACTATTGTAGGTTACTCAATTAATGCTACTATCGTTATTTTTGATAGAATTCGTGAGCTTCTTAAGACAGCTAATAAGAAGACTAATATTACAGACCTTGTCAATGAAGCTATTGGAAGTACATTTACAAGAACTGTTAATACATCATTGACAACATTTATTATGCTCCTCTGCTTATTCATATTAGGAGTATCTTCAGTAAGACTGTTTGCCCTTCCACTTATGGTCGGTGTAGTAGTTGGTGCATACTCATCAGTATTTATCACAAGTGCAGTTTGGTATGTTCTTGGTGGTAAGAAGAGAGGTATCGTAACTGAGGAGAAGAAGCAGGAGAAGCCTGTTATCGGTGAAGACGGAGCACAGGTTTAACAATATAGTTTTATGGATTAAAGGCGCACTGAAAATGTGCGCCTTTTTTTCGAGCAAAAGGAGATAATAGCAAAAGGAGATAATATGAGCAAATGGATGGTATATGGCAAGAAAGCAGACTTTAAGGCCATAGGAGACAGATTCGGTGTAGACCAGGTTGTTGCAAGAATTGCAAGAAACCGTGGCAATGAGACAGAGCAGGATTTTGATATGTATTTTAATAAGACAACGGACTCAATACACAATCCTGCACTGCTTAAGGATTCTGTCAAGGCTGTGGATATTCTTGCAAAGAAAATCAAAGATGGCAGAAAAATACGTATTGTAGGTGATTATGATATTGATGGTGTCTGCTCCACAACCATTCTTCTTAAAGGACTTAAAGCAGCCGGAGCTCAGGCAGACTACCGTGTGCCGGAGAGAGTGGCAGACGGATATGGAATTAACATAAATATAATTGATGAGGCAATAGATGCCGGAATAGATACCATTCTGACTTGTGATAACGGAATATCAGCCATGGAACAGGTGGCTTACGGAAAGGATAAAGGACTTACTATAATCATTACAGACCATCACTCAATTCCATTTGAACTGACGGATGATGGCGTAACAAAGCATTTTCTGATTCCACCAGCAGATGCAGTGGTGGATGCAAATCAGGAAGAATGCCAGTATCCATTTAAGTATATGTGTGGTGCAGGGGTTGTTTACCAGCTGATAAGAATGTTGTTCATGCGTGTTGAATACCCGGATTTCGAATTCAGTACAGGTGATACAGACTGTAATTTCCACAACCATCTGTCAGATGAGAAGAAAAGGCTTCTTAATGAATTGCGTCAGCTGGCTGCCATAGCCACTGTAGGAGATATTGTAGATTTGCTTGATGAAAACAGACAGATAGTAAAATATGGCTTGTCCACCATGGAAGATACTGACAATATGGGGATTAGAGCACTGGCAGAGGCATGTCAGGTTGACCTTGGCAAGCTTTCTTCTTATCATATTGGTTTTATTCTC
>CALZFR010000103.1 GCA_945648485.1 uncultured Eubacterium sp.
CCTCGGCAATTACGGATGCTTTTCCGTTTTCCGGTGTTTTCATTCGTATTGACTCCACTATAGTTGCCGCGGAATACGAATACTTTCCGGTTTTTTTATGATTTGATTAGTAATAATGGAAAAATCTACGAAATGTAGTGATATAGAAAACCCCAGAAGTCGTATGACTTCTGGGATAAATATACTGAAATACTCTCGAGTAGAGATAACTATCTCTTGCTGAACTGTGGTGCTCTTCTCGCAGCCTTTAAGCCGTACTTCTTTCTTTCCTTCATTCTTGGATCTCTTGTTAAGAAGCCTGCCTTCTTAAGTGCTGGACGATACTCATCTGAATCTACCTCAAGAAGCGCTCTTGAGATACCATGTCTGATGGCACCAGCCTGACCTGTGTATCCGCCACCGTGTACATTAACGATAACATCATACTTGTCAGTTGTCTCTGTAAGTACTAATGGCTGCTTAACAACAACCTTTAATGTCTCAAGACCAAAATACTCATCCAGAGGTCTCTTATTTATTGTAATTGTACCATTACCAGGTACTAAATATACTCTAGCGATACTGCTTTTTCTTCTACCAGTTCCGTAGAACTTTGCGTTTGCCTTCTTAGCCACTGTTGTTTCCTCCTTTATATCCTTTAATTAAAACTTTAATACTTCTGGCTTCTGTGCTGCCTGATCATGATCTGGACCAGCATATACATGAAGCTTCTTGTACATTTCTCTTCCTAAAGGTCCCTTTGGAAGCATTCCCTTAACAGCGAGCTCAACAACCTTCTCTGGGTTCTTCTGCATTAACTCTCTAAGAGTTGTCTCTTTCATTCCACCAACATAATCAGAGTGTTTGTAATAAACCTTCTGATCTAACTTCTTACCTGTGAACTGAACCTTCTCAGCGTTAATAACAATTACATTGTCACCACAGTCGATAAATGGTGTATAAGTAGGCTTGTTCTTTCCTCTTAATACAGCAGCAACCTGTGATGCTAAACGACCTAATGTATAATCTGCAGCATCAACAACATACCATTTTCTTTCAATGCTTGATGCAGTAGCCATATAAGTTTTCATTGGTTTTCCTCCTGAAATATTCTAAATACAAAATGTTATTATATATGTTATAAATGCTCTTCCGGGGCATTGGATAAGCACTTAATACCTTAAATAACCAAAATGTGAGCGCACTAATCCACGTCACAGTTAAAGATTATATAACACACGCCCTGGTGTGTCAATCATTTATTTCAAAAAATCCATCTATATTTTTCAAAAAATGCAGCTTAAGTTATAATTCCACTCTAAGATGACTCAGTATCCATTCTGGCATTTCACAATTTATTAAAAAATCACATTTCGCTTTCCTCAAAATAAATATTCACCAGTGTAAGTCCCTGCGGAGGCGCAGTCTGACCTGCGGCAGTCCTGTCCTTTGCGTCAAGCATTTCCTTAACATCCTGGGGCTGCAGCTGTCCCTTACCAACCTGCATAAGAGTCCCCGCAATAATTCTTACCATGTTATACAAGAATCCATTACCTGTAACTCTTATAACATATACATATGAATCTGCCAGGTGTGATGATTTTGTATTAAATGGTGTCTTTTCTATCTCAACCGAAAAAATGGTTCGTATTGTAGTTTCAGCAGAAGTCCGGACGCAGGCAAAGCTCTTGAAATCATGCTCTCCCACAAGATACTGTGCAGCCTGGCGCATTTTGTCAACATCAAGGCTGTATGGCACATTCCACGCACTGTTTCTCAACTGTGGGACTGGAAATCTTGAACTTACAATCTTATATTCATATGTTTTAACTGTGTTGCAGTGCCTTGGGTGAAAATCCGGTGAAACCTCACAGGAATCAACAACAGACACATCATCAGGCAGATGCTGGTTTATTGCATATGCAAATCTGTCTCCGGGAATCATGCTTTCTGTATCAAATACTGCCACATTTCCAAGGGCTGACACTCCAGCATCAGTCCTGCTGGCACCTATAACGTGTACATCTTCACCCGTTACGCACTTAATTCCCTTATCAAGCACAGATTCTATGGTATTTCCATTAGGCTGTATCTGCCAGCCACAGTAATTAGTTCCGTCATAAGCCACAGTAAGCTTAATTCTTTTCATTAACAATCCTCATTTCAACGAAAATTTCACAATTATTTCCTGAAAATATAGTGAAACTCCTCCATTATATAGTGAAACCAATCACAATTATATCTAAACTAGTCTTCCACCCATAAATACATTAAGTGCTATTATTCCTATAAGATAAACTGCCAGTACTCCATATGCAATCCTGTCATTCCTGGTGTACTTTAATGGCTTCATCTTGGTTCTTCCCTCTGAACCATGATAACATCTAGCTTCCATTGCATTTGCAAGGTCATTGGCTCTTCTGAAAGCTGATACGAACAGAGGAACAAGAATTGGTATCATGGCTTTTGCCTTCTCAATCAGATTTCCATTCTCAAAATCAGCACCTCTTGCCATCTGTGCTTTCATAATCTTATCTGTCTCTTCTATAAGAATCGGTATGAATCTTAAAGCAATAGACATCATCATTGCAATTTCATGAACCGGTACCTTAATAACCTTTAAAAATCCAAGGCCCTTCTCAAGGCCGTCTGTCAGGTTATTAGGGGTTGTTGTAAGAGTCATAAGAGAAGAACCCATAATCAGATAAAGAAGCCTTATAACCATAAATACAGCTGTTATAATGCCCTCCTTTGTTATGGTAAGCTTCCACAGTCTTAAGACAACTGTTCCGTCAGTGAGGAACAGGTTAAATGCCGCACTTAATATGACCAGTATAAGCACAGCCTTAAGACCCTTAATTATGAATTGTAATGGAACCTTGGACAGCTTGATTACTCCAAATAAGAATAATGTTACCGCCAGGTACATCCATACACTTCTGCCAATAAACAATGAAATTATGAATACCATTGTACCCATCAGCTTTACCCTTGGGTCTAATGAATGTATCACTGATTCTGTCTGATAATATTGTCCTATAGTAATGTCTCGTAACATCTTTTTCTAAGCCTTTCCTAAAGCCTTTAATATTTCTGCCTTTGCTTCATCAACCGTAATCACCGAAGTATCAACATCCAGTCCTGCATTCTTTAAATCCTGCATAATGTATGTTACCTGTGGTGCTGCAAGGCCTATTTCTTCCAGTTCCTTATAATGTGAAAATATCACCTTAGGAGTATCATCAAATGTAAGTACTCCGTCATTCATAACCATTATTCTGTCCACATAATTGGCAACATCCTCCATGCTATGGGATACCAGAATTACGGTAATTCCCATTTCATCATGAAGCTTTTTGATACAGTTCAATATATCGTCTCGTCCCTGAGGGTCCAGCCCTGCTGTAGGCTCGTCCAGAATCAGCACCTCCGGCTCCATGGCAAGAACGCCTGCGATAGCAACTCTCCTCTTCTGTCCACCTGACAGGTCAAAAGGTGACTGGTAGTACATATCGTCGGGAAGTCCTACCATATGCAACGCCTTTAATGCCCTCGTCTCTGCCTGGACAGCACCCAGCCCCAGATTCTTAGGTCCGAAGCACACATCCTTGAATATTGTAGTCTCAAAAAGCTGATGTTCCGGATACTGGAAGACTAATCCCACCTTGCTTCTTAAATCCTTCATGTTGTAGTCTTCATCATATATATTCTTACTGTTATAGAAGATTGCACCACTGGATGCTTTAACCAGACCATTAAGATGCTGTATAAATGTTGACTTTCCAGAACCTGTATGGCCGATAAGACCTATGAATTCTCCATCATTAATTACACAACTGATATTCTTTAACGCCTGTCTTTCAAATCCAGTTCCCACATCATACGAATAACAGATATTATCCACAATTATTGACATGTTTATCTCCATTTTCTAATCAGTCTGATTTGCCTGCTTTAACTAACTCCTGCACCAGTTCTTCTCTGGTAAGTATTCCATCTCTAAGTGGAATTCCGCTTTTCTTAAGTTCGAAAGCAAGTTCAGTAACCTGCGGAACATCCAGACGGAGCTTTTTTAGTTCCTCCACTCTTGAAAATACCGCTTTAGGAGTTCCTGACATGACTACCTTGCCTGCGTCCATTACATACACTCTGTCAGCATCAATTACCTCTTCCATGTAATGTGTTATAAGGATAATTGTAACCCCTTCTTTTTTATTTAACTCATGAAGTACATGTATTACTTCTTTTCGTCCCATTGGGTCAAGCATTGCTGTAGGTTCATCGAGAACAATACATTTTGGTTTCATTGCAACAATTCCTGCAATTGCCACTCTCTGCTTCTGTCCTCCTGACAGCTTATTAGGAGAGGCATGCCTGAACTGGTACATTCCTACTGCTTTAAGGCTTTTCTCCACTCTCTCCCAGATTTCATCTGTTGGAACCCCGATATTTTCCGGTCCAAATCCTACTTCCTCATCAACCAGAGTACAGATTATCTGGTTATCCGGATTCTGGAATACCATTCCGGCAGTCTGTCGGATTTTAAGGGTCTTATCTTCCTCTCTGGTATCCATTCCGTCAACCCATACCGTTCCCTCTGTAGGGCTTACCAGAGCATTAAAATGCTTTGCCAGAGTAGATTTACCGGAGCCATTATGTCCTAATATAGCAATGAACTCTCCCTGCTTTAATTCCATATTGACATTATCAACAGCAGTGGTAATTCCATCCACATTACCTTCTTCATCTCGTCTTATATATTCAAAAGTCAGATTTTCTGTCTTTACTATTCCCATTTTTTTACCTGTTATATTGTTAATTTCTAATCGAGTTTGCCGGGCTTTTGCTACAAAAAAGCGTGGATATTGAGAAAATACAATATCCACGCGACAATCACTTATTATACTAACTCAAGAAGTACCTGCATTGCTGCATCGCCTTTTCTTAAACCAATCTTAACGATTCTGGTATAACCACCGTTACGACCAGCATACTTTGGAGCGATTTCATCAAACATCTTGTTTGTAAGGTCAACAACCTTTGTATTCTTCTTTCTTCCTGCTGCTTCAGCTGGAACTTCAGTAACCTTATAAAGTACCTTATCCATCTGCTTTCTTGCATGGAGTCTTGAAGGCATATCCTTCTTGATTTCCTTCTCTACTGTATCATATACAGTAACCTTCTTGCCATCAACAACTTCCTTAACTCTCTTGCCATTAGCATCCTTCTTAGGAACCTTAGCAGTAACCTTAACTGTCTCGTAGTTGTCTTTCTCCTTAATTGCGATTGTGATGAGCTTTTCAGCCATCTTCTTTACTTCTTTGGCTCTTGCCTCTGTTGTAACAATCTTACCATTCTCAATTAAAGCTGTAACCTGATTTCTAAGTAAAGCTTTTCTCTGGCTCTGTGTTCTGCCGAGCTTTCTATACTTTGCCATTATATTATCCTCCATTTGTAACCGGCATACAAGCGCTTCTGGACTTACTGCATGCCAGCCTTATTATACAAATTATTAATCTTCATTAGGACTTAAGCTTAAGCCTAACTCCTTAAGTTTAAGAAGCACTTCATCAAGTGACTTCTTTCCAAGGTTACGTACCTTCATCATATCATCTGGTGTCTTATTAGTAAGCTGCTCAACTGTGTTGATTCCTGCTCTCTTAAGACAGTTAAATGATCTTACTGATAACTCAAGGTCCTCAATGCTCATAGAAAGTGCATTGAATGGCTCCTCTTCTTCAGCGGCACCCATAACCTCTGCATTAGCTGCATTCTCTGAAAGGTTGATAAACACCTTAAGATGCTCGCTAAGCACTTTTGCTGCAAGGCTTAAAGCCTCTTCTGGAATAATTGTTCCATTAGTGAATATATCAAGTGTGAGCTTATCAAAATCTGTATCCTGGCCTACACGTGTATTCTCAACTGACATATTAACACGCTCAACTGGTGTGTAAATAGAATCAATTGAAATAACTCCTGCAGCCATATCGTCTTTCTTGTTCTTTTCAGAACTTACATAACCTCTACCATTAGTAATTGTAAGCTCCATCACAAGCTTGCTGTCACTGTTGTTAAGGTGAGCAATAACAAGATCAGGATTTACAATTTCAATGTCAGGATCGACCTTGATATCTGATGCTTTAACAACGCCCTCGCCTGAATAATCAATATGTGCAATAACAGGTTCAACAGAGTTGCCATTATTCTTAATTGATAACTGCTTGATATTCATAACGATTTCAGTTACATCTTCCTTTACTCCAGGAATAGAACTGAACTCATGAAGAACTCCATCAATCTTGATGCTGCTTACCGCAGTACCAACCAATGATGAAAGCATAATCCTTCTAAGAGAATTACCAAGAGTTAAACCATAACCTCTCTCAAGTGGTTCTACTACAAATCTACTGTATTTTCCATCTTCAGACTCTTCAGTCATCTGAATCTTTGGCATCTTGAAATTAAAATCTGCATCAACCATTTACTGGCCCCTCCTTTTGGGTTTTCTTGTAGTTATTCTAATTACTTAGAATATAACTCGACGATAAGCATCTCATTAACTGGAACATCGATAATCTCTCTTGTAGGAACAGACTTAACTGTACCCTTAAGAGCATCTTTGTCAGCTTCAAGCCACTCTGGAACAAGTCTTCCGTTAGTAGCCTCGAGAATCTCCTTATATCTTGCAGATGACTTTGATTTCTCTCTGATTTCAATCTTGTCCCCAGCCTTTACAAGGTATGATGGGATGTTTATGCACTTGCCGTTAACTAATACGTGCTTATGATCAACAATCTGTCTAGCCTCTCTTCTTGTTCTGGCAAGACCTAATCTGAAAATAACATTGTCAAGTCTGAGCTCAAGCATAACCATAAGGTTCTCACCTGTCATACCCTTCTGCTGCTCAGCCTTCTCATAATAATTTCTGAAAGGCTTCTCTAATACACCATAGATGAACTTAGCCTTCTGCTTCTCACGTAACTG
>CALZFR010000104.1 GCA_945648485.1 uncultured Eubacterium sp.
TGGCTGACCCATATACATTCCATCAAGCCATACCTGGTTTGGATATATATCCTTATGCCAGAAACTCTTAGCTTCATTACTACATCTTGGCATAATCTCAATCTGCGAATATACAAGATCTATTGCTTTTCTGTACTTTTCCTTTCCTGTAAGGTCATACAGCTCAAATAATGTCTTTCCGGCATTAACATTATCAATATTCTTCTCACCGATGCTATATCCTTCAATTGTACCATCTTCATGAACTCTATAATCAATGAAATCATCAGCAAACTTTAAGTACTTCTCATCCTTTGATACAGAATACATCTGAAGCACTGCTTTAATCATAACTCCATCGATGTAGTTCCAGTTAGACTTAAGCCCCTGTCTGATTTTCTCAATGTTCCACATTGGTGCTGCAGGAGTGGACTTCTCCAACAGTTCATCAATATACTTTACAATAATATCCATCACGTTTCTCCTCAAACTTGTTATGCTTGTGTAATTGTATCAAAGATAATACATTAATTCAACCTCTTTTTGGCAATATTTTACTGAAAAAGTACTATGTTTTCGTCAAAAAGAACTTAATAAATTTAACATTATTATTCTAAACCAGCAGATAAAAGCCTGTTACTGTCTGGTTCTTCTGAATAGTTCAAGGTCACAGGTACCCCTATGGCATAAGTAATAATCTTTGGATTATCCTTTACATTCACATCATATATCACACTCTGATTATCCAGAGTAATGTAATAATGGCTGTTTCCATCAATTACTACGGGAACTATCTGAGTAATAACTCCTGTTACCCTCTTAATCTCATTTGGCTGCGTGACGACAATACCACTCTGTGACATCATCTGCTTATAACTATTCTCACATTCACTTACTGTATCACCTATAGCAACTGTCTGGTACTTTTCAATATTAAGCATTGCGTAGCATTTTACAAGTCCGGCACTATCCTTTAATGCCATGAAATATGTTGGTTCGCCCCCAATATTAATAAGAAGAGGAAATGTTGCCTTGTATCCCAGATGCTGAACCTTACCTTCTGCAGAGCTCATGGCTGAATACTCTTCTGCTCCGGCAATTTCATAATATCTTGTCTCCATGGTTCGCTGATTCATCAGAACAAATCCTACATTAGACTCATCCTGTCCAACTGATGTTACACCGGTATATACCCATACATCATCATCCATTGCAATGTAATTATATCCATCTGTAGTCTGAAGGCAGTCTCTCTGTCCAAGAATGCTGTTAAAGAATCCTCTCTTCAGTGTTCCATAATAATCGTAAAGGGTTATAAGCATGTCTGCTGAATATACTTTATCAACCCACTCTGGTACATCTTCCACATTATACTCAGTCATTGCACCAGTTATAGCATTACATATGATAACCTTATCAATGGTAACACCGCCGAACAGACCTACGTTATATTTTCTTGTAGGACATATCCAGAACGGAGTTCCCTCCTCGTCAACCTCAAAACTGATATCGTCAAAAATGTATCCCGGATATGCAAACCTTAAATGTCTGTATATATTTCTTCCAAAATGGTCGCTCTCTGAATATTTAATTCCTTCGTTAAGTCTTACAATCTCTGCGTTCTGGGTTGTCATATCTATACGGACATAACCAGGAATTCCTGAAGCATTATTAGTTAACCATTTTATAAGGCTTCCATATTGGAGAGGTGACACTCTCACAGGCTTATTCCCATAATTAATCTGGCTGTACATATGGTTTATTTCATACTGGGAAACCATATCTACCATGGTACCCATTACCCTGTTACCAATAGTGACAGCTGATTCTCTGTCAAGTATAGGAATCTGGTCGTATGAAACCTCTTTGATATCATTCTCAAAGCTTCTTGTCTCAACAGTAAGAAGCTTCTGGTATCTGCTGGCATTAATCATCACTGATGACAATATGCCGCCAATTATGAAAACAGCAACAAGTCCAATAGTAATTCCAAGAAAGATTCTGAATAATATCTTATCCTTTGGTGTCTTATATTCCATGGACACTGTATTGCCTGCGCGACCATTCTGGTTATATACCGGAATAGTCTTTAATCTTACACGGAACAACGCATAAATAAGTGTTCCTGCTGCACATACGAATATAATGAATTTCCAGAATCCTGGTGAATGGATATTAACGGCAGGAAGCATTATATAATAATATATGGCTGCCACCAGCACCAGAATAACTGAACCTCCTATTAATGTCTTTACTTTCCAACTCTTCATAATTCTTTTCCCCCTGCTTTTCTCATATTAATTATCCGGCTCAGCAGCTGGTCTGCCACCTGTTCCTTACTCATCATAGGCAGTTCTTCTACTCCATCTTTAGTAATAATTGTAACCACATTAGTATCTGTTCCAAATCCGGCACCCTGCACCTTAACATTATTGGCTACAATCATATCAAGATTCTTCTTTTCCAGCTTGGCTTTGGAATTCTCAATCATATTCTCTGTTTCCATTGAAAACCCGCACAGGAAAAGACCATCTTTCTTATTCTTTCCAAGAGTACCAATTATATCATCTGTTCTATTTAATTCAATAGAAAGTTCATTGTCTGCTTTCTTAATCTTATTATCAGAAACCTTTGCCGGTGTATAGTCTGCCACTGCTGCCGCCTTAATAATTATCTGACTGTCACTGGCCGTCTCCATAACTGCTTCATACATCTGCCTTGCAGTCTCCACATGAACCATCTGTACAAATGGCACATCAGGCAGACTGGTCTTACCCGCTATCAATGTGACATCCGCCCCACGAAGCATTGCCATTCTTGCAATTGCATATCCCATCTTTCCTGTTGACCTGTTAGTAATATATCTTACAGGGTCGATTGGCTCTCTGGTAGGTCCTGCAGTAACCGTAACCTTAATTCCTTCCATATCCTTTTCACATGCACATTCCTTAAGAATATATTCCAACAGCTGTTCCGGCTCCGGCATCTTTCCTGCACCTGTATCACCACATGCAAGATGTCCACTTGCCGGGTCAATAACCTGATATCCGTGGCTTTTTAATTTCTTAATATTCTCCTGTACAATTTCATTCTCATACATGTTAGTATTCATTGCCGGGGCAATTATCTTAGGACATTTGCAGGCAAGAAATGTGGTTGTAAGCATATCATCCGCCATTCCATATGCAGCTTTTGCAAGAAAGTTAGCTGTAGCAGGTGCTACAAGAAATACGTCTGCTTTCTTTGCCAGTGCCACATGTTCAACACTGTACTGGAAATTTCTGTCGAAAGTGTCCACTATACACTTGTTGCCAGTGAGAGTTTCAATTGTAATCGGATTAATAAAGTTGACAGCATTCTGTGTCATAATTACATCCACATTACAATTAAGTTTAACCAAACTGCTGGCAAGACTGGCTATCTTATACGCAGCAATACTACCTGTAACGCCTAATATTACATTCTTACCTTTAAGCATCTGTGCCTCCTTTAAGTATATAGTTATGGTACATTCTCTTTATCTCTTATATTGTGTCGTTTTTATTAAAATATTACTTGTCGCAGTTCTTGTCATATATTATTTTCAAGCCCTTGAGAAGTAACTCATCATCCTGTATTATATTGTGACGGCACTGGGGAAGAATTACTCTGGCAAGACCACCTGTTGCCACAACTTTGATATCTGAAAGACCTTCTCCCATCTCTTCTGCAAGTCTGTCTATCATTCCATCAATACATGAAGCATTGCCGTATATTACTCCACTTTTCATACAGTTAATTGTATTCTTTCCAATAACCTTATCCGGTGCATCAAGACTTATTCGCTGAAGCTGGGCTGTTCTTGATACAAGGGAATCTACAGAAACCTTGATTCCCGGCATAATTACACCGCCTATATAGTTCCCCTTTCTGTCAATAACAGACATTGTGGTAGCTGTTCCCATATCAATTACAATAAGTGGTGTTCCATAATTGTTAATAGCTGCCACAGCATCTACTATTAAGTCACTTCCCACCCGTCTAGGTTCATCCATAAGAATATTAAGCCCTGTCTTTACCCCGGGGCCAACAACCATTGGTTCAACCTTTATCAGCTTGTATACAGCTGATTTAATTATATTGACAAGCTGTGGCACTACAGAAGATATGATTGCTCCTGTAACCTTCTCTTTTTCAATTCCGTACAGTTCTAACACTGTCTTAAATATTACTACATATTCAAGTTCTGTCTTGGAAAGGTCTGTTGCAAGTCTCTCCTCAAACAGCACTTTTTCCTCATCGACACATCCGATGACTATGTTGGTATTACCCATATCAATTGCAAGAATCATCTTATCTATCTCCATTCAGGATTTCATCCGTTATTTAAGGATAAACTTTGTCCCAGCTTTTGTCAAGAAAAGGGATGAATTGCAATTATCATTGAAATTAATATAAAATGACATTATAATTACAGGTAACAAATATCTCTTAAACTGTTCAGAAATGAGGATTATTATGAAAACTGGAATTGTATTTGAAGGCGGTGCATACAGGACTTTGTTCTCCTGTGGCGTTATGGATGCATTTATTGAAAAAGATATTTACCCTGATTATGTTATAGGCACATCTGCAGGTGCTGCTTACACTACTTCATATATTTCAAAGCAGAAGGGACGTATGCTGGACGTGATATTAAAATATGGTCACGACAAGCGGTACTTTGGAATTAACAACATGGTGGATGCAAAGAACCGCTGTATCTATAACCTGAAGTTCTCATATGAGACAATTCCTAATGAGCTGATTCCTTTTGATTATGAAGCATTTAAAGACTGGGGCGGAGAATTCTACGCAGTATGTACTAATGTTGAAACTGGTAAAGCTGAATATTTCCCATATACAGGAGATGACAGGACTAATACTGTTCTTAAAGCCACCTGCGCTCTTCCAATGCTGTTTCCATACATATACATTGACGGTGTACCTTATCTTGACGGTGGCTTAAGCGACTCTATCCCATTTGAAAAAGCCCTTGCTGACGGATGTGACAGGCTGGTTGTTGTTCTTACAAGAGAGCAGGGCTATAAGAAGACTACCTCAGCATCTACAAAGATAATGGCAAGAGCTTATGTGAAATACCCTGAACTCTCAAAGGATCTTCTCAAACGTGCCGGCAGATATAACAGATGTATCCGCAGACTTGAAAAGATGGAGAAAGAGGGTAAACTTATAGTTATCCGCCCTACCTCAACTAAAGGTTTTTCCAGATTGGAGCATGACCAGCAGAAAATCCTTAATCTGTATGCAGACGGATATAATAAAGGACTTGAAATATCAGACAAAATAAAGGATTTCTTCAGAAATTCCCAAAAGTAAAATCCTTCACAATTCCAATAGCTTCTCTTACCATATAATTAAGAAGAAGCACTTTATCACTTGCTGCTGCAGCCCCGGACACATTGGTAAAGCCCTGGGCTCTGGCAAGCTTCTTTGCCCTGTATATATGAAAGTTATTAGTTACTACACACACTTTAGAATCTTTGTCTTCTATATATGAAGCACTGTATCTCATGTTAAGGTTTGTGTCAGTTGATTTATCCTCCATTATGATTCTTTCCCCATCTATTCCATGTTCTGTCAGATATTTATGCATAGCCTGTGCCTCGGACATATCCTCACCCCTGCCCTGTCCGCCTGACACAATTATTACAACATGTTCATTCTCATTTGCGTAATTCAGGGCTGTCTCAAGCCTTCTTCTAAGAGATCTTGTTATGTTAGTTCCACGTATCTGGCAGCCAAGTACAATCATATAATCACAATCCTTGTCCGGCTTATCAAACATATTCTTTATAATTATCCCTTCAAGTACGAAAAACAGCAGAAAAAGCAGAGCAAGAATTCCTGCACCAATATGTTTTATTAACGGATTTAATGCAAATACACCTGCTGATTCAAGAAATGATACTGCAAACAGCCCACCAAACAATGCCGCACCTATGAGCCAGATAAATATGAATGATGACGAAATACCTGCGTAGCATGCGCAGATTATGTAATATAATATGCAAAGTCCTGACAATACCAGCCAAAAATACACTTTATGCACCAACCTTCTTATAATATTTCAGTAAAATTACAAAATTAAAAGATAATTTCGTATTTCAATTCTTCTTATTATAGTATATATTATTATCAGTAGAATTTCACTATAATATTATCAGGAAGCTTAAGCTTCAGAATGGAGTCAAAATGTTTGTATTCAATAATGACGTTACAGCAACTAACTGTGAACCAGGAGTAACAAGAAAGATTCTCTCATACTCAGAAGAACTTATGATGTGCGAGATTCATTTCGAAAAGGGAGCAAAAGGAAACTTCCACAGCCATGATCATCTTCAGATTACATATATTGCCCAGGGAAGCTTCGAATTCACTATCGGTGATGAGACAAAGATTGTAAACCAGGGAGACAGTGTATATATGCCATCAGGAGTAAGACATGGAGTAACATGTCTTTCAGAGGGAATTCTTGTTGACGTATTTAACCCAATGAGAAAAGATTTCCTGCAATAA
>CALZFR010000105.1 GCA_945648485.1 uncultured Eubacterium sp.
AGTGGGAACACACAATAGCTGCACCTGTAGCCATAGCAGAAAAAAGCTGTACAATCAGGTTATTTACCGAATCTACCAAAGATACGCCCGACAGTGCTTCGCTTCCCACATTACTTACCATCATTGTATCTATCATTCCCATAAATGAGTTGAGAAGCTGCTCAACAACTATAGGGATTAATAATGCCACTAGAGCTTTATTAGAAAACAAAAGATTATTCTTATCTACACTGTGTTTCTTCATATCTCACCAGATGCCTTTCAACAATCATATATCTACATAATAAAATGCATATTTGATGATTATAACACCTGATTAAATTAAAAACAAATATATTAAATTATAACCTAAAATGATTTACATTGCGATTTAGAATATCTGATATTGTAACAAGGTTATCCGCAGCCTCTGTTATGATTGTTAACCATTATGTATTTTAAGTTGACAATTTAAAATAACATGCTATAATCGTAGAGAAAATATAGCAGAAAGGGAAAGCAACTCATGAACACTAACGTAAAAGAACAAATATCAATCAAAACAATGGCATTAATCGCAATTTTCTCTGCAATAACATGTATACTGGCACCTTTTTCACTGCCAATCGGTCCTGTACCAATATCACTTACTAATCTTGTAATCTACTTCTCACTGTACGTTATTGGAACATGGAAGGGAACAGCCAGCTATGTAATATATCTTCTTATCGGCCTTGTTGGGCTACCTGTATTTTCAGGCTTCACTGGTGGTCCTGGAAAGCTTTTCGGTCCTACCGGTGGTTACCTGATTGGATTCATTCCTCTGGCTATAATAGCTGGTATCTTTATCGATAAGTTCTATTCAAAATGGTATCTTTGCCTTGTTGGAATGATTCTTGGAACAGTAGTATGCTATGCATTTGGAACTGCTTGGCTTGCATACGAGGCACATATGAACTTTAAGGCAGCTCTGTGGGCAGGCGTTATTCCTTTCATTCCTGGCGATCTTATTAAGATGATACTTGCCATGATAGCAGGTCCAGTATTAAAGAAAGCTTTAAATAAAGCTGGGTTGGCATAATGCCCCCAGCTTTTTTATTACCTGATATACATATTTAATAATTCTATTAACTCTTCTACTGTGCTTTTATTTGCACAGGTCTGACACAACCTGATTGATTACCTTCCCATCTGCCTTACCCTTAAGCTCGCCCATAACTGCTTTCATAATCTGCCCCTTATTCTTGGTAGCAACCACATCTGCAAACTTCTCATTAATGATAGCCTTTACCTCTTCTTCTGAAAGCATCTTAGGTGCAAACTCCTCATATACTGCCAGTCTTGCCTTATACTCTTCAAGAAGTTCAGTTCTGTCAGCAGGACATGTGTCAATCTGCTCTTTAACGCTCTTCATTTCCTTCATAATTGCCTGATCTACCATCTCTTCAGGAATATCTTCTCTGCATCCACCATCAATAGCAAGTTTTTTAGCTGCTGAAACAAGTGCTGATATAGAATCCTTTCTTGCCTTATCCCTTGCCTTCATTGCGGCAATCATTTCCTTCTGTAACACATCAAATTTCATAATTAATATCCTCCACATTTATTAATATATTTTAATGATATACGAATTGCTCCGTTGCAATGCAACTCTCACAATTCATATTACTTATTTAATAATTCCTCTGCATAATGAACTGACTGCATTGCATCCTTGCCGTAGAAATCTGCACCTATCATATCTGCGTATTCCTGGGTAAGAACCGCTCCGCCTACCATCACCTTACACCATGGTGCTTTCTGACGAAGCTTCTTTATTGTCTCTTCCATGCTTACCACAGTTGTTGTCATAAGAGCACTGAGTCCACATAAAGGAGCATGTTTCTCAACAACAGTATCAACTACCACTTCTGGCGGTACATCCTTACCTAAATCTATTACGTCATAACCATAGTTTTCCAGCAGAACCTTAACAATATTCTTTCCAATATCGTGAATATCACCCTTTACTGTGGCAATTACAATTGTTGCCTTTTTCTCCTGAACAGAGCCCTGGCTTTCCATATGTTCCTTAATTGCCTCAAATCCCGCCTTAGCCGCCTCTGCACTCATAAGAAGCTGTGGAAGGAAAACCGTACCCTTCTCAAATCCTTTTCCTACAATATCAAGAGCAGGAACAAGTTCTTCATTAATTACAGCCATGGCATCTTTGGTTTTCAGTGTTTCTATTGTAGCTTTATAAGATTGTTCCTTTAATCCCTTCACTATGCAGTCTGTAAGCGAAAGTTCCAGCTGATTCTGGGATGTTCCTCCCCCAGTTGCCGTTTTTCCTGATAATCCTGCACTGCCTGATGAGCTCTCTGAACCTGACGCAGATGCGCTGCCTCCCTGCACCGGAGCTGAAATAGTTCCTGCTGGTGGTACTGGTGTTGCTACAGCGTATTTTTCAATATAATTCATACACTGTGCATCAAATCCTCCCAGTACGCAGAAGCTGTCATATGCCTGTCTCATAGCTGCTGAATTAGGATTAATAATTCCTGCTGAAAGTCCGGCTCCCATTGCAAGAAGGAAAAATGATGATGTTATCACTTCCCTCTGTGGAAGTCCAAATGAAATGTTAGATACCCCCAGCACTGTTCTTCCGCCCTGCTCTTTAATTCTTCTAACCGTTTCCAGTGTCACATTGGCAGAATTGTCATCAGTACTCATTGTCATGGTAAGAGCATCTATCACAATATCTTTTCTGCTTATACCATATTTTGCAGCGGTATTATATATTTTCTCTGCAATGGCAAGTCTGCCCTCTGCGGTAGATGGAATTCCATCTTCATCAAGGGCCAGGCCTACAACTACGCCTCCGTACTTCTGGACAAGAGGAAATATTTTTTCCATAACCTCCTGCTTTCCATTAACAGAGTTAACCATTGCCTTTCCATTATACATTCTTAAAGCTGCTTCCATAGCAGCGGGATCTGTTGTATCAATCTGCAGAGGGAGAGGAAGAATACTCTGAAGTTCGTAAACTGTCTTCTTCATCATCTCCACTTCATCAATTTCTGGAAGTCCTACATTTACATCGAGAATATCAGCACCTGAATCAGCCTGCTTAACACCTTCCTCAAGAATATATTCCATATCCTTGTCCCTTAATGCCTGTTTAAACTTCTTCTTGCCAGTAGGATTAATTCTTTCACCGATAATTACTGGCTTATTTCCTATAGAAACTGCCTGTGAATATGATGTTACAATAGTATAATCCTTCTCAGTAAGGGGCTTAATCTCCATATCTTTGCATCTGTCCACAAGAGCCTTAATATGCTCAGGAGTTGTTCCGCAGCATCCTCCTGCAAACCATGCCCCTGCTTCTATAAATGGAACCATTCCCTCTGCAAACTCTTCCGGACCTACATCGTAGACGGTTTTTCCGTGGTCATTTCTTGGAAGTCCGGCATTAGGATTAATTATCAAAGGACAAGAAGCATACTGGGCCATTTCCCTGAATATAGGAAGGAGTTCCTTTGGTCCAAGTCCACAGTTCATTCCAATGGCATCAGCATGAAGTCCCTCAAGCATGGCAACTATAGCCATTGGGCTGGCTCCCGTAAGCATTTTATGCTTTTCATCGAAGACTACTGTTGCAAAGACAGGTAAATCACTATTTTCCTTTGCTGCCAGCATTGCAGCTTTAAGCTCATAGGAATCATTCATTGTCTCAATCAGAATGAGATCAACTCCAGCCTTCACACCTGCCTTTACCACATCAGCAAACACATCTACTGCCTCTTCAAAGTCAAGTGTTCCCATAGGTTTTAACAATTTACCTGTTGGTCCTACATCAAGTGCGACGTATGCCTGCCTTCCACTGAGCCTTATACCTTCTCTGGCATTTACAACAGCAGCATTCACAATCTCTTCCAGATTGTCTGCATATTTGAACCTGTTTGCACCAAATGTATTGGCAAGAATTATGTCAGCCCCTGCCTCTGCATACTCTTTATGAATCTCTGTTAATACATCTGGCTTAAGAATATTCCATGTTTCAGGAAGCTCCCCTGCCTGAAGCCCTCTCTTCTGAAGCAGTGAACCCATTCCACCGTCAAAAAACAGTAATCTTTTGCCTATTTCGTCTCTAATATTCATAGTAATAATGCCTTTCTACCGCCTGTATGCGCAGTCTGTTTTATCGCAGCTCTCACAGCCTTCTATGCTGCACTTCATATTCCTGTGACTAAGTCCCATAATTGCAGAAACTGACTTTTCAGGAATCATAATATCTCCCTCTGACAGAGTAAGCCCTATGGTTTTATGTGTGTTAAGAACAGATAGGAACTGGCTCTGTATATTAAGTGGAAGGTCACCATATCCGGGACTGAATCTTGGTCTTACATACAGCCCTTCTGTAGCAGCCTCCCCCTCAATCTTTTTCTGGCATTCATTACAGTACCCTTCTATCGCCGCTGCTGCCACAGCCTGAAAAACTGCTGCCCTGGTAATATCCAGCTTAAGATATCTGTTCAGCATCCTGTCCACATCTGTACCAAGTGTAGCCGCAAAGAATATAACCTCACTGCAATCCTTTAAGTTCTTTGCAAGACTGTTACTCTTAACTCTTATACCAGCCGCCTCAATGTAATTATCATCTGTTATGTTAAGAGGAAATCTCCTGTAGACCGACTTGGGATTAGCTGTCTGCCGCACTTTGTCAATACAGTCACATACCATTCCCATCACTGCCTCATCCGCCTGATTCCTGCCATATCCAAGATAGCGTAGAACCTCTCTTACATTAATATCCATATATTCCAGCCCTTATTATACAATTAATTGTAAAGTTATTATCCCTTGTATCATTTTATTATTTCAGATAAATTATCCATAATTCCCTTTGCCACTTCCGGTTTATTCATTGAATACACATGAATATTGTTAATTCCATTGGCAATAAGGTCAATAATCTGGTCTGTGGCATACGCGATTCCAGCCTGCTGCATTGCCTTAGGATTATCTCCAAATCTGTCTACAATACTCTTAAAACGCTCTGGCACATTACATCCTGACAGCGAAACTGCATTTGCCACCTGATTAGCCCTTGTAATCGGCATAATTCCAGGAATAACAGGTACAGTAATTCCCGCTTCCCTGGCCTTAAACAGAAAATTATAGAATATGTTATTATCAAAAAACATCTGGGTTGTCAAAAATTCACATCCCGCATCAACCTTTTTCTTTAGGTTGGCAATATCCTCTCTTTTGTTAACAGAATCTGTATGTCCCTCAGGATAACATGCTCCTCCCACACAGAATCCCCCAAATCTCTTAATATCCTCCACCAGCTCAGAAGCATAATGGTAATCCACAAATGGCTCTCCCTGAAAATCTCTCGGCTTATCTCCTCTTAAAGCTAAAATATTAGATACACCAGCTTCCCTTAAATCCTTCAAAGCTGAATTAATACTCTCCTTTGTAGCCCCTACACACGTAAGATGGGCAATTGTTGTGATTCCATATGTATCCTGAATCTTCTGGGCAATTCTTAAAGTATTGCTTCTTGTACTTCCCCCTGCTCCATATGTAACACTCATATAACTTGGCTTAAGTTCTGCCACTCCATATGCAGCCTTTTCAACCTCCATGCTGTTAGAAGTCTGTTTTGGAGGAAACACCTCAAATGACAATGTAACCTTGTCTTTACCTAATATATCTTTAATTTCCATGTTGTAACCTTTCTTATCCGTAAATTAATCTTAAATCTCTAAAATCCCATCCGCCATCCGTCCGGTACAAGCCATCACACCGCACCATACCTTAACACAAGCAGGATAATTATACCATGTACCCGTCAAAATATAAAGAATTTTATCCACCTCACCCTTCCCCATTTTTTCGGCTGTCTGTCCCAGACTGGAGCCGCAAACTGGTATGGCAGGTCCAATAAGCAGACTGACTTACCCGGCAGTTATAACTGTAGTACAGCAGTTTAAGTCTGTACAACAAACAAAGCAAATCGGAACATTAGAAGAAATCTTAGTGCTGTGGCATATATGGATTACACTTCGCCACCAATGGGGCAACTGTTTGAAGCCCGTAGGGCTGAGTTTTGACCCATTGGTGAAATAAGCGAGTGTAATCCATATATGCCACAACACTTAGATTCTCTTCGTCGTTCCGATTTGCTTTGTTTGCTGTGCAGGCTCAGACTGCTTTGCTACAGTTATAACTGCCGAGCAAAACCAGTCTGCTTATTGGGCCTGCCATGCCGGCTTCGTTTCCACTCTGGGACAGACAGCCGGGAAAACCTCCTTTTTATGAAATTGCCTTAAATGCCTCATCAAGGTCTTCAATGATATCATCAATATTCTCTGTGCCAATTGAAAGACGTATTGTATTAGGCTTAATTCCCTGATCAGCAAGTTCCTTTTCATTTAATTCCGAATGAGTTGTGCTTGCAGGATGAATAGCAAGAGATTTAACATCTGCAACATTTGCAAGAAG
>CALZFR010000106.1 GCA_945648485.1 uncultured Eubacterium sp.
CCTTGCCTGTCCTTACCGCCAGGTCAGTCTTTGCCTCCATCAGCATAAACTGTGTCTTATCCTTAATTGAGTCTTCAGAGGCTGCTGCAGCTCCAACACTGCCAGCTCCGCCGGCTTTTGCCGCCAGCTTTGCCTGCTTTCTCTCTTCAAGAATCTTCTCATAAGCAGCACTGTTTTCTTCCTTCTCATCAAGAAGTCTGTCCAGCTCGCTCTTAGAATATTCTTTAGTGTTCTGGCTGCCATACTTTTCTTCCCTGACTGATGCCATCCAGTCAGCTATGCTCATCTGGCCTTCAATCTGGTCATCCTCATCCTCTTCAGGCTGCTCTACAACCTTAGGAGCTGGAACCGGATTAGGTCTGAATATCTCCACATCCTGTTCCTCTTCCTCTTCATCAAGAACCTTGCTCAGATTCTTTGCAATCTCAGCCTGAAGGTTCTGTGTGTCATATATATTGTTAGTAGGTTCTGCTACGGCCTCAATCTCCATAGCATCCTCTCTGGCTTTCATCTGTCTTTCTGATTCGGCTCTTTCTTCAGCAAGAGCCTCCTCTTCACTTTCCTTTGTGATTTTGTCATAACTTGACTCAATCTTCTTCTTGGCATTAGCAATAAGGTCTTTTAATGACTCAGGCATCTCACCAATCTTTGCCTGTTCCTGCTCTGGTTCCCTGGCAGCTGCCACTTCTGCCTCTGCGGTTTTATCTACATCAGTTCCGTCTGAGTCAGATTCTGCCTGCGCAGCCTGTGCAGTGTCTGCTTCCTGGTTTAATGTCTGTTCCTGACCAATAACTTCATTTTCCGATGCAGCTTTCGCTTCTTCTGCAGCTTTCGCTTCTGCTGCTGCCTTGGCTTCTTCAGCCGCCTTAACCTGCTCTAATATGAATCTCTTAAGCTTTCTGTTAACACCATTCTCATCAAGCTCTGTCTCGAATTCAGTGTAATCAACATCATCATCCTGATTAGCAGCATCCTTCATCATCTTGCTGATATTGATAGTGTCCCCTGCTGCAGCAGAACCATCCAGCATCTCATTAATCTCAGCTTCCTTCTTATCACTGAAATTATTGCTGTCCATCTGCTTCTGGAACAGGATTTCTCTTGTAATCTCCATGTCAGTCTTGCGGGCTCTTGCCTCATCCAGCTTCTTCTGCTGTGACTCAGTAAGCTTTGCTCCGTGGAACTGCTTCATCTTAAGAGCCTTAACAACATATGCTCCATCCTGGAAAAGAAGTGCTATCTCATCACATGCCTTTACACACTCCTTCTTTCTTCCTGTCTTGGAATAGAGCTTAGCCAGTTCGTACATGTACTTCTCATCAACTTCCTGAGACTTGTAATCCTCAAGAATCTCCACAAGTTCATTACTCTGGGCGCCCTCCGCTTTTCTTAACTCATAGTAGAGGACATATTTGCTAACGTCCCTGGATGCCATCTTCTCATATTCGAGGAAAAGCTGATCTGCATCATCAAACTGCTTCAGCTTTATCATAAGTGTTGTAAGCTCATATACCAGCTTCTTGCCTCCAAGATTCCTGTTATAAGCAAGAATAGCCATATCTCTGGCCTCTTCCAGCTCACCCACCTTTTCATGAGCAGTTATGGCTGCTGACAGTGATGGCCAGTCCTTAACCTTATGCCAGTTAAGTGTCTTTGCCAGGTCAGAAGCCTGCTTGTATTTCTTTTTCTCAACAAGAGTCTGGATTTGCTCCATGCTTATTTTCATGTCGTATTTATCCAATTTCCACGCCACCTTTTCCTTAAATATACTTATCAGGGTCAGAAATCCTCTGCCCGTGTATCTGACTCTATCTCCCCAAGGACACAATTATCCTATTATTCACATATAATATATTAGTCTAACATACCATTTTTGTGTTGTAAACCATTAATCGAATGTAAAACTTGCCTGTTCATAATCCATCCTTGTGTATTCCATCTGGTCAGAATCAGTTTTACTGTAATAATCCACCACAACAGTCTGCTGTCTGCCATCTGTAAGCTTCTGCCCCAGAATGTAGTTTACATCAAACCTTCCTGTAATTGCCGGTGTGGCACCACGGGCAGGAACAATAAGCTGTACATGATTAGTTTTCAGCATCTTAAATATAGGCTCCCAGATGTATATATCCTTTGCTGCGCCAAATGGATTATCAATGAATATTGTCTTTCCAATCACGCTGGAATCCTGTGATGGCGCATTTATGCTGGAAATGTAATTGATAACCGCAATAAGGAACTGTATGTATATACCCTGTGACTGTCCTGTTGAACCAACCGCCTCTTCATATCGCAGGTATCTGCTCTGGTCCTTTATTCTCTCACGTTTGTACAGATTAACCCTTATGGAATTCATATCTGTAACAATAACAGAAAACAGCCTCTTCCATGTAAGCCTGTTTCTTATGTAATTAAGCCTCTCATCTGCTGTAGGAAAGCTCTCTGCCACTGCTATTGTCTCATCTATGTAAGCAGACATATTTTCCTTGAACCTGTCTTCAGGTACGTATGGAATCTGAAGACCAATAACAGATATATTTTCCTCATCAAGATTAATGGTTGAGAGCTTAGGAAGACGGTCAAGGTCTGTCTTAATATTACAGCAGGTCTGAATACATCTGTTCTCAAAATTCTCCTTGATTCTCTCCATATCCTGGATACCTTTGGATACTCTGTCCTTTTCCAGCTGGATAAGTCCGTTAGTCTCACTAAGTCTTTCTGCCATATCCTCTGTCTGGGCAGCGTCTGCAGGCATTGTCAGTGCATTTCTAACCTCTGTGGCAAGTTCAGATGCACCATACCCTGCAAGAAGGTCAGCAAGGGTATTCTTATGCTTATCGAATTCATCCTTCTTCTTTGCCATAAGCTTCATGTGCTTATCATACTCTTTTGCCACAGCATCATAGCCCTTCACATCCTGCATGGTGATATTGGCATATACAGCTGGTGCATCTTCCCCGTTCCTGACTTCTATCTCATCATCTGTTCCATGTCCGGATACTCCGGCAGTCAGCCGGGCAATTTCCCTCTCATCAGGAATTGTCATTCCTGCATTAGATATAATTCTTTCCAGGTCCTTATTCCACACATATATATCCTTTTGCTGGCGGCTCAGCTGGTCTGCTTCCTTCTTAACCTCCCTGATGTCGCTGGCTATTTTTTCAGCCTGTTCCTTGTGTTGTTTTACATAAACTTCTGGATTATCACATTCCACAGAACTGTAATCCCCGAATCTTTCAATAATCTGGTTGATTCCGTGGGAAACGCTTCCCTCCAGACGGTTCATCAAAGCATTCTGTGAATCCAGTTCCTCCCTCTGTTTAGAGGATTTATCCAGGTCCGCCTTAATAGATGCCTTTAATTCATACATGGCAGATGAGCCACCTGATTTAAGAGTACCATTTTCAACGCTTCTTTTAATTATTTCAACATCGCTTCCCCTGTATTCAATGGATTTAAGGCATTTCTCCATAGATGTACGGTAGTGCTTAAGGAGAGCCTCCTTATCACCAAGGTCGCTGTTTTCCCTGTCAATAATCTCCTTAAGTCCTAAGAATCTGCTTTCCAGACTTATATATTCACCATCTGTACCGTCCTGAGCCGCTTCATCTTCAGCCTCTTCCCCCTCAGCGTAGTACTGGCTGTATGTATCATTCCAGCTTTCTTTAAGTCTTTCCTGTTCTTTTTCAAGTCTGCCCTTCTCTTCAAGGGCTTTCTTATACCTGTCTTCTGCCTGAGACTTAGACTGCTGGCTGTCCCGCACATCCTCAAAATATTTCTCAAGCTCGGCCTTAATACTAACAAGCTGGCTCTGCTTAGCCTCCAGTTCTGCGTTAATGTCTCTTACACGGGTTAAGGCATCTCTTTTCTCCTCAAGTTTTAAGCGCTCACTGTTAAGGACATCCATTCTCTCAGACAGTCTGCCCTTTTCCTCCTTAAGTCCAGCAATCTGCTGTGATATTCTGTCAATCCCCCTGTTGTTTTCCACAATTTTATCCTGAATTGCATTCTTATCCACAGGAGAAGAGTATTTTTCAACAATATCCCTTTCCAGAACATACACATAGTCATCCCATATCATCTGTCTTCTGTCAGATAACTTGTTTATCTGTTTTTCATAATCGAAGAGTTCCTGACCTGCTGTCTCAATTTCCACCTGTAAACCGGCATCATCCCTTAAGAAATTCATATCCTTCATGGCAAATGCCACCAGTTCAGTATTAACCTCCAGCTTAGTGTCATACAGCACTGCCTCACTTATAATTGGAACAACGTAAGCTCCCCGCTGGAAATTCTTTAAGGTCACATCCTCCTTGATTCTGTCAAAATCATTCTTAATTACAAAGCTGTACTCCGCAAATGGCACACGTTTGAATACATCTCTCTTCTGTCCCGGATTAAGGTTTCTGAACCATTCATGCCCCTCAACCACATCTTCACCATAGGTGTCAGTGAGATATTTTTTCAATTTATCCCTGTCAGCACTGTCACATTCGTAAGTACCCTTCTTTGCATTTTCAATAAATGTAACAAGCCTGTCTTTTTCTGTGGTAATGGTGACTAATTCCCTTCCCATCTTGTCATATATATTATACAGTTCGTTCTTAAGTTCTTCTTTACCAGCAGCTCCATATATTGTCAGAAGCTTATCAAGTCTTACTGTATCCCCGGCACTTTCCGCAAGCTTTCTCGCCCCCTCCAGCTCCTGAGTCATAAGCTGGTTATTAACCACCAGCATATTGTAGCTGTTCTCACAGCTTACCAGCTTTTTGTCAATGTCCGATATATCCAATCTGATTTTTTCACTTTCAGATACAACTGCATCAAGCTTGTCCTTTGCCTCCTCAAGTTCCTGTACAGCGTTCTCAGCCACAATAAGTCCGGCATCCTCCATTGCCCTGCCTGACTTAACTTCCAGCTCATCCAGTTCACTTCTGATATAGGAAATCTGTGCATCAGAGCCTGCCTGTTTCTTAAGCATCTCTGTATATCTGTTATTCTCCTGGTCAAGGCTGTTCTTTGCCTGATTCAGCTCCTGGTCTGCAGCCTCTGCCTCTCTGCTAATTTCCTGTAATTTGCCGTCAATGTACAGTTTAATCTTTGCAGCAATAGACTTTAATTCTATAATGATATCCTCACTGCCCCTGTTTTTATTATTAATGGTTTCTGTTATCTGCATAACCTGCTTTTTATATTCCAGATAATCCTCATAATCCTGGGCAGATTCCATATCCATTAATCTATGTCTTTTTTCTTCAATTTCTTTATCAATAAGCTGGACAGCCCTGGAAGCATCCTCTATAAGAGCCTTTAATTCATTCAGGGATTTTTCCTCAAGCGCCACCTGACCACACTGGACATTCTTTAATTCCCGCTCTCTGTCAGCAGATAATCCTGCCAGTTTTTCCTCAATTTCCTTCTGTTCCTTTTCCTTTGCAAGAAGAACCTGCTTGCATGACAACAGAAGCTGGTACAGCTTCTCCTCCAGCCTTTCCTTCTCAATATACAGTTCCTTAAATCCTCTTACATAATCTGCGAAATTGCTGATTGATGCCATCTGGCTGTCGTAGCTGTTAATCTGGGCATGCTTTTTTGACAGCTCAAGAAGCTTGTCCTTAATGTCCAGAAGAGTCTGTGCCATGGTGCCTTCATCATTATTTACACCAAGTCTGTTGTTGTAAGATTTCTGGATAATCTCCTCTATAAGAAGGTCTTCCACCACCTTCCTGCTGGACTTATAGCTGTTCTCGAAATAAGTCCTCACATGACCTTCTGTTTTGTTAATACCTCTTACAATCTCCCACTGGCTCTCAAATATTCCGTACTGGGTAAGGAAATTCTGGTAATCTCCCTTCCCCTCAAATATTTTTACAGATACACCAAAGTCCTTTTTTTCCAAATCACGAAGGTACGACTTTAATCCATTATATGTAATCTTCTCCCCATTACTCTCCAAAGGAAGATTCTTAATATCGTTATCTCCGAATTCCCTGTAAAATATACAGTAATTATAATATTCTATGGCAGAGGATGCATTTGCCTTAGCCTGTACTGCTGCCTCCTCCGGCTGATTCTCATCTTCCCCCTGGCTTCTTGCCTTCCTTGCACAAAAGCCTGTTGTCATATATTTGTAATTATCCTTCTGGTAACATGGGTCCAGCTTCCACTCGATAAGGGAATGAATTACAGTATTGCCACCGCCCTGTCTGAACAGCTTTTCTATTGGCTGCTTGTCATCCAGTGTGCAGTTAGGAATCACATTCTGCATAAGAAGGAGCATAAGAAGACTCTTACCACCGCCATTTGCCAGGTCATACAATGTGTTATGGCAGTTGAAACGCATAACGAAATCATCATAACACTGGGTTCCGAAATTATATTTAACATTATTAATTCTTATCCTGTTAATCTGTGGCATCCCCGCTTCTTTCC
>CALZFR010000107.1 GCA_945648485.1 uncultured Eubacterium sp.
CCAGCCAGTGGTTTGGTTACATTTATAGGTCCTGGATTTGTTAGTATAACTTGTGATGCTGAGGATAAAGGTGCTGATAAGAATACAACATTCAGTGACAGCATTAACTTATACATCACAGTACCTGTTACATCAATTAAATTAGATACTACCAAAGCAACTATAAGAAAAGGTGATTCGTTAAGAATCACAGCGGATGTTACACCTACAACAGCTTCTAATAAGAATCTTATCTGGGAGTCGTCTGATACATCTGTTGCCACAGTATCAGATAATGGTGTTGTTACAGCAGTGGGGACAGGTAGATGTACAATTCTTTGTAAGTCATCAGACCCTAGTAGTACGGCTTCGGCTATGTGTAATATCTTCGTTATGCAGCCAGTTACTGGTATTGAACTTAATACTACAGAAATAACAGTTAGAAAAGGACAGGTTTTCTGGCTTAATGCTAACTGCCTCCCAACAGATGCAGATGATAAGTCTGTAACATGGAGCAGCAATAATGAAGAAATATGTACTGTTGAACAGGATGGTAAGGTGACAGCAGTAGAGGCAGGTACCACCACAATTGTTGCCATGAGTAATGATTCGGGAATGCTTGCAACCTGTAAAGTTATTGTAACCCAGCCAGTAACAGGAATTAAACTTAATTCTTCATATCAGGAGATGTGGGTTGGCTCTAAGTATGCTATTATTCCAACAGTTGAGCCAATAGATGCAGAGAATAAGAATGTTACATATTTCTCAAGTGATGAATCTGTTGCTTCGGTGGATGAATATGGTGTTGTTACAGCTCTTAAGGGTGGTAATACAATTATTGAGGTAACAACAGAGGAGTATCACCTTACAGCTACATGTACAATAGTTGTTAAGGAGTATGTTTCAAGCATTACATTAAGCGAACATGAAAAGTTCCTTAATGTTACAGAAACAGGAACACTTACGGCGGTTGTAGAGACATCCACAGCAACTAACAGAGGAATCATATGGTCATCTTCTGATGATGCTATATGTTCAGTTGATAAAGATGGTAATCTGTCAGGTAACAGAGTTGGTAATGCTGTGATTACAGCTACAGCAGCAGATGGCAGTGGCGTATATGATACCTGTATTGTTCATGTTGTAAATCCTGTTACTAAGATTACTGTAGAACCTGATACTGTAAGAATGCTTGTGGGTGATTCATATATAGTAAGGGCTGTTGTTGAACCGGATAATGCAACAATTAAGGATGTTGACTGGTCATCATCTAATGAATCAATTGCCATAGTCGATGAGGCTGGTGAGATATTTGCATTAAGCACTGGTAAATGTAAGATTACAGCAACATCAAAGGATGGTAATAACGTTAAGGGAAGCTGCTGGGTATATGTAACTCCTGTAGTTAATATTTCATCTCTGAAAATTAATTCAAGTGAGATATATATGCTTTCAGGTAAGTCAAGGCAGCTTGCAGTAAGGGTAAGACCTGCTAACAATACTGATTCCTATGACTGGTATTCAACAGATACAGGCATTGTAACTGTTAATTCTAATGGTGTTATTACAACTGTGGGACCAGGTGTGGCAGATGTTGTAGTTGAAAGTACTGCTAATGGCGTTTCTTCAACCTGTACAGTTCATTCACTGGCAATTAGCAGATCAAGTATGAGGCTGGAGCAGTATGATTCTAACTATCTTGATGTGATTGGAATTGATTCAACAGACAGAGTTATATGGAGAAGCAGCAATCCAAGAATCGCTACTGTAGATTCTTCTGGAAAGGTTGTGGGAAGAATGAGAGGAACATGTAATATCACAGCGGTGACACATGATAAGACATTGTATTGTACAGTTACTGTATTTACAGCTAAAAAGTATAATTATTAATTAGTGACTAATGACCCGGAATTTTGTTCCGGGTCATTCTGCGAGTATATAGTGACGAACATGTACCAGGTGTCTGTAATTAAAACAAAAAGTGCCAGCCACTATCATGACCAGCACTTAAAAAATATGAGGGGGAGATAGGATATATCCTATCTTCATATAACTATATATTTTAAATGTGTGCAAAATGTGTTCATTTGATAAAAATAAAATAAAAGTTAGAAATACATTCTAAAATCCAGATATTCTCATAATATAGGGGAAAAGCATTATATTAATGATAACTTATTAACAATTTCACAATTAATAGCTTTGACATAGGTATACAGCTGTGTTAGAATTATACAGTTAAGAGTAATTAGTTGATTAACAGGAGTGTCATTATTTATGGGTAATAACGACAATAAGAATAATAACGATTTAGATGATGAACTGGTTCGTTCTATAGAGAAGCTGGTTGAGGAGGAGACTAATGTCGCCAAGGCATTTGTTGATAACAGCTCTAACAGTGAATCCTCTGAGAATGACCATAGAATATATAGGAACAATTCAACGGGAAACAATGTGGTGCGTACATATTCTGAAGATGGAGTAGACCTTGGTGCCACAAGAATGATTGATTCTGATACAATTAATAAGGCTAAGACAGCACAGAAGAAGGTTTCACCTGCAAAGTCACAGACTGCACAGGGAAAGAATAACAGTCAGCCAAAGACATCGTCCCAAGGAAAAAGTGGTAATAAGCCAAAGACATCGTCACAGGGAAAGAGCCAAAGCAAAGCTTCTGACAGTAAGAGCAGCTCTGACAATAAGAAGACAGTTGGGATTGCGGTAGCTGTGGTTGTGGCAGCCATTGTCATTATAATTATTATGGCTGTTGTAATTAATTCTAATAATAAGAAGAGCTACTCATATAATTATGATAAGGGAATGAACTGCTTCGAGAGTGGTGATTATCAGGGATGTAAGTCATATTTTGAGAATGCACTTAATACGGCTGAAGGCAAGAAGAATATTGAGATGATGAATATTCTTGCTGATATATATATATCAGAGGGAGACAATGATAATGCTGCCCGTGTATTAAAGGCTGTTCTTGAATATGATGTGCAGAATGAAGATGCGTTGGGCAAGCTGGCAGGCATATATAACCAGCAGGGTGATGGAGCAAGACTTACAGAACTTATTAAGAAGTATGATAATTCTAAAGCATCCGGCGTGTTAGACAGTTATAGAGTGGCGGAGCCTAATCCATCAGAAGTTCCAGGCACATTAAAAAAGCCAGTTGATCTTACTTTGATTGCCCAGGATGGATGCACAATATATTATACAACTAACGGAGACGAGCCGAGCCAGAACAGCACAAGGTATACTGAGCCTATCAAGATTGAGAAAGATACAGTTACTATTAAGGCAATAGCAGTAAATAAGATTGGTGTTACTTCTAAGACTGCAATTATGCAGTATACAGTTTCTCTTCAGGCTCCGGAAGCACCTGTATTTTCAGTTGAAGGAACAATTACAGAGGGAACATTGATAAAGATTAAAAATCTTGAAGAGGGATGTCAGGCATATTATACTGTTGATGGAACTACACCTACAGCTAATTCTATTATATATCAGAATGGAATAGATTTGAAAGCTGGTAATTATGTAGTTTCTGTAGTTATTATTAACAAATCAAATCTTTCAAGTCCCATAACAAGAAAGAATATTACTGTTAAAGCTGGTATGAATTATACTTATGCTGAAGCACAGAGTATTCTTGTGGCGAGAATGAAGGAATTAAACATCCTTAATTCAAATGGTAAATTTAGTGTGGGTGGTGGAACACCTGAATTTGAGTATATTTCAAAGAAATCAATCAATGGAATAGAGATGTATTACATAAGACTTGATGTTTCTGATGGAACATCATCAACAGAGGGATATTACGGCGTATCAGTTAAGGAAGGTAAATGTTATAAGATAACAGGAACCGGAATGAACCTTGTTGCCGTTGAATATTAAATATACTGAAAGGGGTACTACAATGTATAAGATTTTAAAATCTGAAAAACTGGCAGATAAGATTTATCTGATGGATGTGGAAGCACCAAGAGTTGCCAAGCATTGCCAGCCAGGACAGTTCATCATTGTCAAGATGGACGAAAAGGGAGAAAGAATCCCATTAACAATTTGTGATTATGACAGAGAGAAGGGAACAGTTACAATTGTCTTCCAGACAGTTGGTGTATCTACCGCTAAGATGGCAGAACTTAAGGCGGGTGACTGTTTCTCAGATTTTGTAGGACCACTTGGATGTGCATCTGAGCTGATCGAGACTGACATTGAAGAGCTTAAGAAGAAGAAAATCGTGTTTATTGCCGGCGGTGTCGGAACAGCTCCTGTATATCCACAGGTTAAGTGGCTCCATGAACACGGCGTTGATGTAGATGTTATTGTAGGTGCTAAGACAAAAGATATGCTTATTCTTGAAAAAGAGATGGAAGCAGTTGCAGGTAACCTTTATGTTACAACTGATGATGGCAGCTATGTGCGTAAGGGTATGGGTACTGATGTACTTAAGGATCTTGTTAATAATCAGGGCAAGACATATGATCTGTGTATTGCAATCGGACCATTGATTATGATGAAGTTCGTATGTCTTTTAACTAAAGAACTTGGTATTCCAACAGTTGTAAGCATGAATCCTATTATGGTTGATGGAACAGGTATGTGTGGTGCATGCAGACTTCAGGTTGGTGATGAGATTAAGTTTGCCTGTGTAGACGGACCAGAATTTGACGGACACAAGGTTGACTTTGATCAGGCTATGAAGCGCCAGCAGATGTATAAGACTGAGGAGGGAAGAGCAATGCTTAAACTCCAAGAAGGTGATACACATCATGGTGGATGTGGTAATTGCAACTAAGTTAGGAGGTTAAAGAACAGATGGATGTATTAAAAAAAGTTCCAGTCAGAGAGCAGGCTCCTGATGTAAGAAATAAGAATTTTGACGAGGTTTGTCTTGGCTATAACATTGATGAAGCTAAAGAAGAAGCTACAAGATGTATTAATTGTAAGAATGCCAAGTGTATTACAGGCTGTCCTGTATCTATTAATATCCCTGCATTTATTGCACAGGTAAAGGATGGCAATATTGAAGAGGCATATAAGATTATAAGTGAATCAAGTGCTCTTCCTGCTGTATGTGGCCGTGTATGTCCACAGGAAAGCCAGTGTGAGGGTAAGTGTATCAGAGGAATCAAGGGCGAGGCTATTTCAATTGGTAAGCTTGAGAGATTTGTTGCTGATTACGCAAGAGAGAATAATATCAAGCCAGTAGTTAACGCAGAGAAGAAGAATAAGAAGGTTGCTGTTATTGGTTCAGGTCCTTCTGGTCTTACATGTGCCGGTGATCTGGCAAAGATGGGATATGATGTTACTATATTTGAGGCTCTTCATGAGGCAGGTGGAGTACTTGTATATGGTATTCCTGAATTCCGTCTTCCTAAGAAGACTGTTGTGGCAAGTGAGATTGAGAATGTTAAGGCATTAGGCGTAAAGATTGAGACTAATGTTATCATTGGAAAATCACTTACAATTGACCAGCTTCTTGAGGAAGAGGATTTTGATGCTGTATTTATCGGCTCAGGAGCAGGTCTTCCAAGATTCATGGGAATTCCTGGTGAGAATGCTAATGGAGTATTCTCTGCTAATGAGTATCTTACAAGAAGTAACCTCATGAAGGCATTCAGAGATGATTATGATACACCAATTGCAAGATTTAATAAGGTTGCAATTGTCGGTGGTGGTAATGTTGCTATGGATGCGGCAAGAACAGCATTAAGACTCGGTGCAGAGGTACATATTGTATACAGACGTAGTGAGTCAGAACTTCCAGCCAGAGTAGAAGAAGTTCATCACGCTAAGGAAGAGGGTATCATATTTGACCTTCTTACTAATCCAACAGAGATTATTGCGGATGAGAACGGATGGGTTAAGGGCATGAAGTGTGTTAAGATGGAACTTGGTGAACCAGATGCTTCAGGCAGACGTAAGCCTGTGGAGATTCCAGATTCAGAGTTCGTTATGGATCTTGATGCTGTTATCATGTCTTTGGGTACATCTCCAAACCCACTTATCAGTTCAACAACTAAGGGACTTGAAGTTAATAAGAGAAAATGTATCGTAGCAGAAGAGGAGAATGGTGCAACATCTAAGACAGGCGTATATGCCGGTGGTGATGCTGTTACAGGTGCTGCTACAGTTATCCTTGCAATGGGCGCAGGAAAAGCAGCTGCAAAGGGTATTGATGAGTATCTTAGCAATAAGTAATTTGATAACAGTTGATATTAAAAAGCTTTGGCGGATTATTCCGTCAAAGCTTTTTTGAAGTTAGTATTATTGAAAATAAAAAAAGCAACTGTAACTAATCTATACTGGGTTAGTTAAATAATTCATCA
>CALZFR010000108.1 GCA_945648485.1 uncultured Eubacterium sp.
AGATTGGCCCGGGAATAGGAACTATGACCCAGATTCTCTGCGAGGAAGCAAGGGAGGTTGTGGCTGTAGAGATAGATAAGAAGCTTATCCCAATTCTTACCCAGGACACTTTAAGCTATTATGACAATGTAACGGTAATCAATGAAGATATCCTTAAGCTGGATATTGTTAAGCTTGCTAATGAAAGAAATGGTGGAAAGCCTATAAAGGTTGTGGCAAATCTGCCATATTATATAACTACTCCTATAATTATGGGATTATTTGAAAGCCAGGTTCCGCTGGACAGCATTACAATTATGGTCCAGAAGGAAGTGGCAGACAGGATGCAGGTTGGACCTGGAACAAAGGACTATGGAGCATTATCTTTAGCGGTCCAGTTCTATGCCAGACCGCAGATTGTTCTTACTGTTCCTGCCAGCTGTTTCATGCCTCGTCCTAATGTGGATTCAGCAGTAATACGTCTTGAACGGTTTAAGGAATCACCAGTAGATGTGGCTGACCAGCATCTTATGTTCAACATAATAAGGGCTTCATTCAACCAGCGTAGAAAGACTATGACTAACAGTGTGGTCAATGCCGGTCTTGGAATAACCAAGGAGAAGCTTCTTACGGCACTGGAGGCCTGTGGACTTCCTGCAACAGTAAGAGGTGAAGCACTGACACTGGAGCAGTTTGCGATGCTGAGTAATCATATCTCCGCATACCAATATCCGAAGTAAGGATTTGGATAGTCGCTTCTGTGGCTTTTCTTGAAACTGTTAAAGCCAAACATAGTGGCAAGGTACCGTTCTTTGTTGGAGTACATTCCCGGAATACCAATAAAATACCGTGTTCCGTTGGTGTTTGCGGCAACTCTTCCAAATAGAAGGTGCCTGTATGTATAGAATCCATGCATCATAAATGAATTATTGTCTGTCAGTTCACCTGGAACAAATCTTTTAAGCATCTCAGGGGTGACTTCTATACAATCGTAGTAATAATCATCATCAAAGGCATTAATATAATCTGCATGTAAGAAGAGTTTTTCTGCGAAATCAATCTTGAAATCAAGGTCAGATGCGTCGTGTAAATTCTGGTTTTCAGGTTGTTGTATTGTTTCTTTTTTTTTCTCGAAGTTTGAAACCGGAACAAATACAGGACCAGATTGTGAAGGAGATTCAGGCATATCATCTACGGCAGAATACACAGTCTTTTCACTCTTTGAAGGAGACGGAGATATCTCGGTAGCTTCAGGAGCAGAGGATATTTTATCTGCTTCATTAGATGCAAATGTTTTATTTACATGTTTAACCAAAGTCACATCAGGCACATCAGAGTCTTCAGCCACCACAGGTTCCTCATAGACTTCAGGTTCTTCAGCCACGTCGGTTTTTTCCTCTTTAATTACATAACCCTTTGGGAGATATACGCACTTGGAAGGGTTTATTTCATCTGCTTCCCACAAGCTGAAACAGCTGTAGTAATTATCATCAGGCTTAAGGACACCAATTCCCTTTATCTGGGAAAAGGTGTAGCCGGAAGAGGCAATGTTGTCCGGATTAAATATATCCTGATATCTGCCTTTGCCACCATTAATTATTACACTGCCTACAGGCAGGAGATTGTATGTCCCCTGTTTCTTTGTCCTGTCAAATATCAGATATATGGAAAAACCTTCAGGGGTGTCACGGTACACTCCCATCAGGTTAACAGACAGACCAAAGATACCATTACGCACCTCTGCTTTTGCGAATCCTACGTTTTTATCCTTTACACCTCCCGGGTAAGAATAAATATATGATACAAGCCTTTTAAACTCCTTCATTTCAATCCTTCCTTTCAATGATTTTGTACAAAACATCTATTGCAGACTATGCAGAAGAAAATGAAGATATAACTATATTTTATACATTTTTAATTGACATTGCTGTTTTATAAGGCGCATAATCGAATTCAGCTAAATACCATCTTAATACCAGCTAAATATCAACGAATAATTATTTGACACAGTAAAATCGGACATGAAAGAATAATGAAAGGGAAAGTGTTATGCTGCAATTAATTAATATAACTAAAGATTATCCGGCAGGAGACGGAACTGTACATGCTTTAAAAGGCATTAATCTTAAGTTTAGGGAAAGCGAATTTGTTTCCATATTAGGTCCCTCTGGCTGCGGTAAGACTTCTATGCTCAACATCATTGGAGGACTGGATCAGTACACAGATGGAGACCTTATTATCAATGGGAAGTCTACCAAGGATTTCAAGGACAGTGACTGGGATGCATACCGTAACCATTCAATTGGATTTGTGTTCCAGAGTTACAATCTGATTCCTCATCAGACTGTTCTTCAAAATGTTGAGTTAGCCCTTACACTTTCTGGCGTAAGCAAGTCAGAGAGAAAGCACAGAGCTAAGGAAGCCCTTGAGAAAGTAGGCCTGGGAAACCAGATTAACAAGAAACCAAGTGAAATGTCAGGCGGACAGATGCAGCGTGTGGCAATAGCCAGAGCATTAGTGAATAATCCTGATATTATTTTGGCAGATGAGCCAACAGGAGCCCTTGATACAGAGACAAGCGTACAGGTTATGGATATATTAAAAGAGATTTCTAAGGATCGTCTTATTATTATGGTTACCCATAACCCTGACCTGGCAGCAAAGTATTCCACAAGAATTATTAATGTCCTTGATGGTGAGATTACAGGGGATACAATGCCTTTAACAGAGGAGGAGATTACAGCCTGTAAAAAAGCCGAAGAAGAAAAACAGGCTGAAGACAGTAAGAGAAAGAAGAGACGCAGAGAGAAGAAACCATCTATGTCCCTTACAACAGCATTTAGCCTGTCACTTAAGAATCTGTTTACCAAGAAAGGAAGAACAGCTCTCACTTCATTTGCAGGAAGCATAGGAATTATCGGCATTGCTCTTATTTTTTCCGTTTCAAACGGACTTTCAGGATATATTGACAAGATGCAGGAGGACACTCTGTCTTCATATCCACTTACAATTGAAGAGACTAATGTAGATATGACTACACTTATGAAGTCATTCATGGGAGTGCAGGATGACAGTGAAGTACAGCATGAGAATGATGCGGTGTACACAAAGCAGGTGCTCTATAATATGATAAATGCTCTTAATAACATGGAAACTAAGGAGAATGACCTTAAGGCGTTTAAAGAGTATATTGAGAATGAAAGAGCTGATGAGAATGGCAAGTCAGGACTCTATGGTGCAGTAAATGGTGTCCAGTATACATATGACTTTGACCTTCTTCTGTACACTAAAAATGTAGATGGAACAATTATCCACTCCGACACACAGGAGCTTCTTAACAAGATGGTAATTGAGAATCTGGGAGTTGACCTTAATGCAATGTCTAATGTTGGTGCACAGTTAGGAATGCCGGATTCCATGATGTCATCAATGGGTGGAGGAAGTATTAAGCTGTGGCAGGAGATGCTTCCTGGAGATAATGGCAAGCTTGTAAATGATATTCTTGAGAAGCAGTATAATCTTGTGTATGGCTCATGGCCAACAGAATATAATGAGGTAGTTCTTGTCCTTGATGAGAATAATGAGCTGGATGACCTTACTCTGTATGCATTAGGTCTTAAATCCCAGGAAGATATGGATAAGATGACCGATGCAGCATTAAAGAAAACGGAGCTGGAAAGAGATACAGGCAGCTGGTCATATGAAGATATATGCAATATGGAATTCAGGGCTATTCTAAATTCCGACTGTTATACCTATGATGAGAAGAAGGATGTATACACAGATTTAAGAGATACAGATGCAGGGCTGCGTTATCTGTATGATAATGGAACACCAATTAAGGTGTCCGGAATTATAAAGCCTGATGAAGAGGCAGTAGCAGGAATGCTTTCTGGTTCAATCGCATACACAAGTAAGCTTACAGAGTATGTGATAGACAAGGCAAAGGATTCACCAGCTGTTAAGGCCCAGCAGGATAAGCCGGAAATTGATATATTTACAGGACTTCCATTTAAGGAAAATACAGGTAATCTGTCAGAGAGTGAGAAAGCAAAAGAATTTGACAAGTATATATCAGATTTGAGCGAGAGCGAGAAAGCAGCTGCCTATATAGATATTATGAGTATTCCTTCCAGCGATTTCCTTGACCAGTCAGTATCACAGACTATGGGAAATATGACAAGGGAGGATATGGATAATACCATGATTCAGGTTCTCATTGCACAGATGGGAATGAGTGAAGGTGACGTTAAATCATATATTTCATCTATGACAGATGAGGAGATGTCCGATTTATTCAGTCAGATGATAAAAGAGCAGGTAAAGAGCCAGTATGCTGAACAGACAAGACAGCAGATGAGCAGCGTTAACCCGATGCAGCTTGCTATGGCTCTGGATGCGGCTATGCAGGAATATCCACAGAGCCAGAAAGCCCAGTATTATGATGAGGTACTGGAGTTCTCTGAGTCAACATATGACAAGAACATGAGTGAATTAGGATGTGTGGATATAGATAAGCCATCGTCAATTAATCTATATGCAGCTACATTTGAATCAAAGGATGTAATAGAGGATGCCATAGCCCGTTATAACAAAGATGTTGATGAGTTAAAGCAGATAAAATATACAGATTATGTGGGACTTATGATGTCTTCAATAACATCAATCATTAATGCTGTAACCTATGTATTGATTGCATTTGTGGCAATATCCCTTATTGTATCATCAATTATGATTGGAGTAATTACTCTTATATCAGTTCAGGAGCGTACAAAGGAGATTGGTATACTTCGTGCAATAGGTGCATCGAAACACAATGTATCAAGCATGTTCAATGCAGAAACTGTAATTATTGGTTTTGCTTCAGGACTTCTGGGTGTAATTGTAACAGTACTCTTATGTATTCCAATTAATAAGGTGATACAGCACCTTACAGGAATTGCAGGACTTAAGGCATACCTTCCGGTATCTGTTGCGGTCGTGCTTGTATGCATCAGCATAATTCTTACACTGATTGCAGGTATTATTCCATCAAGAAGTGCTGCAAAGAAAGATCCGGTTGTGGCTTTAAGAAGTGAGTAAAAAAGAATTAATAATATGTGTTACATGTGCTGCTTCCTGTATTGCAATGGGGAGCAGCCTGTTTCATTTTTAAAGGCATAGCAGAAATAGTTCTGGCTGGAAAATCCACATTCCAGACTTATGTCAATTATGGGCATATTCGTTCTTATAAGAAGATATTTTGCCTGATTAATCTTTATCTTATTGAGGTAGCAGGAATAACTGATTCCAAATGTTTTTGTGAATAAACGTGAAAGATACCCTGGCGAAACAGACACAGCATCAGCTGTATCTTTAAGAGACGGATCATTCCTGTAATTCTGTTCTATATATGCTAAAGCCTGGGTAAGAACAGGCTGGAATATATCTGTTGACTGGATAGTATTCTGTCCAGATATCTGGTACGTCAGTACATTTATGAAAAATAACTGCAAAAGACACCATAATGTAGTGTCTTTATATGTTTTGCCAGAATTGTCTGTATATTCTCTGTACATGGCATGAAGGATAGTCTTAATATTATCTTTTCCCTGGTCTGATATATGTATTACAACACGGTCGAAAAGGTTAAGAATTGTTTGCTTGTCAAAGCAGGTAAATAATTTTTCCATCAAATCATTAGTAAATTGAATTCTGATGCCTTCCACATCTGACTGTGAAGTATAGGTGCTTTTGTGGTATAGTTCATTGCTTATGAGAATTACATCCCCATCGTGAACGAAAAAATTTTTATCTAAAGTTGAAATGATAGATTCACCTTTGATACGGAAGCCAATACCATAATAAGAGTGATAAGCTTCCATGGTGTTCATAGAAAATCCGGCAGGACGGTAATTGCGGGAGACTCTTATAACTTCTGATTGAGAAAATGGTTCCATAATGATATACGCCTTTCTGTTATGTAAATAATCTAATTCGACCTTTGGTTCGTTTTTAATAGTTTGTTGCATATTTTATTAATTATTGTATAATATAGATATAAAATTAAATAAATTAGAACATAAAATATATTTTTGCAAGGAGGTACATTTTTATGGCACAGGCAACTTTTAGTATCCGAATGGATGAAGCATTAAAAAAACAATTTGATTCTCTTTGTTCTGATTTTGGAATGAACGCAACCACAGCATTTAACATCTTTGCAAAGGCGGTGGTCCGAGAAAGAAGAATTCCTTTCGAAATCTCTGCTCCAGCTGATACCACAAGAGATG
>CALZFR010000109.1 GCA_945648485.1 uncultured Eubacterium sp.
GAACTGCTGTATATATGATAATTTGAAACATTAGAAGAAATCACAAGTGGTGTGGCTGCGGGAATTACAATTCGCCACCAACGGGGCAACTGTCTGAGCCCCGACTAGGGGCGAGTTTTGACACGTTGGTGAAATAGGCGATTGTAATTAACGTAGCCACAGCACTGATGATTTCTTCGTTAGTTTCAAGTTATCATACATACAGAAGTTCTCCATCGTACTCATGCCGGGGGTTGCAATGATTGGGGATTTGCGATAGAATTGGAGAGAATAGCAGGGCTGTTTGTGTCGCAGACGCCACAAAGCAGCCTTATGGAAGAGCCCATATGAGATTTGGCTGGCGATTTATTTGATGTATAAGCGTTTGCGGAATGGAGATTGAGATGGATTTAAAGGGAAGAGACTTTTTGACACTTAAGGATTATACTCCTGAAGAGATTTTATATCTTATTGATCTGGCGGCAGAACTTAAGGATAAGAAGCACAGAGGTGTTGTTGAACAGCCTCTTATCGGAAAGAATGTTGCACTTATATTCGAGAAGACAAGTACAAGAACAAGATGTTCATTTGAAGTGGCAGCCCATGACCTGGGAATGGGAACTACATATCTTGACCCAACTGGTTCACAGATTGGCAAGAAGGAGAGCATAGCAGATACTGCAAGGGTTCTCTCAGGAATGTATGATGGAATAGAATACAGAGGATTTGGACAGGCAATTGTTGAGGAACTGGCTGAGTATTCTTCTGTTCCAGTATGGAATGGACTTACTAACGAATATCATCCTACACAGATGCTGGCGGATATGCTTACTGTCAAGGAGAAATTCGGATATCTTAAGGGCATTAAGTTCGTATATATGGGAGATGCAAGATACAACATGGGTAATTCTCTTATGATAGCATGTGCGAAGCTTGGACTTCATTACACAGCATGCACAGCTAAGGAGTATTTCCCTGATGCAGAGCTTGTGGCACAGTGTGAGGAATGGGCTAAGGCAAGCGGCGGTTCAATTACACTTTCAGATAATGTTATGGAAGCTACGAAGGATGCAGATGTTTTGTATACAGATGTGTGGGTTTCAATGGGTGAGCCAGACGAGGTATGGGAGGAGAGAATCAAGGCTTTATCTCCATACCGTGTAACCTCAGAGGTTATGGCAAATGCATCGAAGAATGCAATATTCATGCACTGCCTGCCATCATTCCATGACCTTAAGACTAAGATTGGAACACAGATATATGAAAAGTTCGGACTTACAGAGATGGAAGTAACTGATGAGGTATTTGAATCAGAGCAGTCAGTAGTATTCCAGGAGGCTGAGAACAGAATGCATACAATTAAGGCAGTTATGGCAGCAACACTGGGAGCATATAAATAGGAGAAGGTATGTATTATACAACGACAGGGGCTTACAGAAGGGCCAAGATGATAATAGATTATGTCAATATAGTACTGTGTGCAGCAGTTGCGGTTATGGCTGTGGTAATCCTGTTCTTAAGGAGCAACAGCGGAATACTGTTTCCTGTTATATTTGCAACAGGGGGAACTGTGAATCTGCTTTCGGGAATCAAGAAGATACTGAACAGAAATATGGTGCCTGGATGGGTACTTATAGGTGCGGCAGCAGTTATATATGTTCTTGCTTTTTTATGTTTAGGTGTAGTGAGATAATGGATATTAAGACAAGTATTTTAAGAATGATAAGACAGTCCAGTGGCTATGTATCAGGACAAAGCCTGTGTGAAGCACTGGGAGTGTCAAGAACAGCAGTATGGAAGTATGTTAACCAGTTAAAGGAAGAAGGCTATGAATTCGATGCGGTGTCCAATAAGGGATACCGCATTGTTAAGTACCCTGATATTATAACAAGGGAAGAGATAGAAAGTATGCTTCCGGAGGGGCTTGCTGTAACAAATGTAGTATATTACCATGAGACTGACTCTACCAATACAAGAGCAAAACAGGCGGCTGAGGATGGGGAAAAGTCAGGAACACTATTTATCACTGAATGTCAGACAGGTGGAAGAGGGAGAAGAGGCAGAACATGGGAATCTCCTGCAGGGTCAGGAATATGGATGAGTCTTCTTCTTCGCCCGGAGATTAAGCCATTTGACGCATCAATGCTTACTATTGTGGCTGCCATGGGAATGAAGGATGCCATAGAAGAGATAATTGGTGCCGGAGATGGAGCCGGAGATGAAGAAGGTGCCGGGAATACTGCGTGAGATGAAGATGGTACAGGACAAGGTGGAATCCACTGCAAAATCAAATGGCCTAATGATATAGTGCTTGGTGACAGGAAGATTTGTGGCATGCTTACTGAGATGAGTGCAGAAACCGACTGGATTAATTATGTGGTAATAGGAATTGGTGTTAATGTTAATACAACAGAATTTGACGATTCTATTAAAGATACGGCCTCTTCAATATTATTACAGACAGGAAGTTCTGTTAAGAGAAGTGACGTTGTTGTGGCATTTGCAAGACATTTTTCAAGGTATTATGAGGAATTCCTGAAAGAGTGTAACCTGTCAGGGCTGGCAGATGATTATAATAAGGCTCTTATAAATGTTGGCAGAGATGTGAAGATTGTGGAAAGAGACGGAAGCTTTGTGGCAAAGGCTGTGGGAATAGATGAGACAGGAAGCCTTATTGTGGAAAAGGATGGAGATACCAAAAGAATTGTTGCAGGAGAAGTTTCGGTGAGAGGTTTATACGGATATGTTTAATGATGAAAATGTTGTTCTGTGTGCTTCCAGTGCATATGACAAGAAGTTTTACCTTAATGAGGATTTCAGTAAGCTTCCTGATGAGATTAAGGATGAGTTAAAGATAATGTGTGTGCTTTTTACTGAGGAAGTAGGAGGCGTGCTTAAGCTTGTGTTTGATGAGGACGGCAGCCTGCTGTTTACAACTGAGGCAGATGAGGATGATTTGCTGTATGATGATATAGCATGCGGCATGTATATTAAGAAAATGCAGTATGAGAAGAGGGAACTGCTGGAATCAGTGGAGATGTTCTATAAGGTATTCTTCCTGGGAGAGTAGATGATAAGGCTATAATGTTAAAATAGAGAATGGAACATAATAATGAGAATTGGAAATGTAGATATTAAGGGAAATGTGGTTCTGGCACCAATGGCAGGGGTGACGGACCTTCCTTTCAGGCTTCTGTGTAAAGAAAATGGCTGTGGGTATCTGTACACCGAGATGGTCAGCGCCAAAGCCATAATGTATAACAATAAGAATACGGAAAGTCTTCTTACAGTTACAGAAGGGGAGAATCCTATTGCAGTCCAGCTTTTTGGTTCAGAGCCGGAGGTTATGGCAGAAGCGGCAAAAAGGATGGAGGAACGTCCATTTGATGTTATAGACGTCAATATGGGATGCCCTGTTCCCAAGGTTGTGAATAATGGCGAGGGTTCAGCACTGATGAAAAACCCCCTGCTTGTGGGCAGGATAGTTGAGGCTATGGCAAATGCAGTGAAGAAACCGGTAACTGTTAAGATAAGAGCTGGATTTGACCCGGATAATATTAATGCACCTGAGATTGCAAGGATAATCCAGGAGTCAGGGGGTGCAGCTGTGGCTGTCCACGGAAGGACAAGGCAGCAGTATTATTCTGGAAAAGCCGACTGGGACGTAATACGCCGTGTCAAGGAGAATGTGTCGATTCCTGTTATCGGCAACGGGGACATATTAACGGGACAGGATGCAGTTAGAATGATGGAAGAGACGGGCTGTGACGGAGTTATGATAGGCCGTGGAGCCAGAGGGAATCCATGGATATTTGGGCAGATTAATGAATATCTGTCATGTGGAAAGGAAATGACCCAGCCAACTGCAGATGAGATTAAATCCATGATTCTTAAGCATGCCAGAATGCTTATAGATGCTAAGGGTGAGTACACAGGAATAAGAGAAATGCGGAAACATTTTGCGTGGTATACAACTGGAATGAGACATGCATCAGGTTTAAGAAATGAAGTAAATCATGTGGAGCATTTTGAAGAGCTGGAGAAACTTTGCCAGCTGTTGACAGAATAGGGTTGCTGGGATATAATATTATGACTATTTGTGTTAAGTGATTATTTAACATATTTTATTTATTGCTATGGCGAAAGCTAGCATATTGGCCTGCTGATGACAGGTGCAGCAAGATTGGAGGATTATTATGGCAGAGAAGCAGTTTCTTACTAAGAAGGGTTATGATGAGAGAGTTGCATTACTTGAGAACCTTAAGGTTGTCAGAAGAAAGGAAGTAGCCCAGAAGCTTAAAGAGGCAAGAGAGCAGGGGGACCTTTCAGAGAATGCTGAGTACGATGCAGCTAAGGATGAGCAGAGAGATATTGAGGCTCAGATTGCTGAACTGGAAGAAATTCTTAAGAATGCTGAAATCATTCAGGATGAAGCAGGCGGAAAGAAGAGTAACAAGGTTAAGATGGAAAGCGTTGTTAAGCTTCACGATGTTGAATATGACGAAGATATTGAATATGTAATTGTAGGTTCATCAGAGGCAGACAGCCTTAATAACAAGATATCTAATGAATCTCCACTTGGTGCTGCACTTATCGGCAAAAAGGTTGGAGATACAGTTAAGGTTGAAGCTCCAGTTGGTGAGATTGAATATAAGATTATAGAAGTTAAGAATTGATTGAGGAGTTAGAAAGTGGCAGATAATAATAATACACAGAATGTCCAGCCTGAAAATGGACAGAACACACAGAACAATGTTAAGACACCAGATGTGAACGAGCAGATTAAGAATCGTATGGATAAGCTTAAGACTCTTCAGGAGGCCGGCAAAGATCCATTTCAGATTACAAAGTATGATGTTACACATCATACAAGCGATATCAAGAATAATTTCGATGAGCTGGAAGGCAAGGAAGTTTCCATTGCCGGAAGACTTATGCAGAAGAGAGTTATGGGAAAGGCTTCATTCTGTAATGTGGCTGACCTTAAGGATAATATCCAGCTGTATGTGGCAAGGGACTGTGTTGGTGAGGAACCATATGCTGCATTCAAGAAGTTTGATATTGGTGATATTGTAGGTGTTAAGGGAGAGGTATTCCGTACACAGAAGGGCGAGATGTCAATCCATGTATCAGAGATAACTCTTCTTACCAAGAGTCTCCAGGTACTTCCTGAGAAGTACCATGGTCTTACTAATACAGACCAGAGGTACAGACAGAGATATGTTGACCTTATTGTGAATCCAGAGGTAAGAGAGACATTTGTGAAGAGATCACAGATTATCAAGGAAATCCGTAACTTCCTGGATGGAAGGGATTTCATGGAGGTTGAGACTCCAATGCTTGTTGCAAATGCAGGTGGTGCCGCAGCAAGACCATTTATGACACATTATAATGCTCTTGATGAGGATATTAATCTTCGTATATCCCTGGAGCTTTATCTTAAGAGACTTATCGTTGGCGGAATGGAAAGAGTCTATGAGATTGGACGAGTATTCCGTAACGAGGGTGTTGATACAAGACATAACCCTGAGTTCACTCTTATGGAGTTATATCAGGCATATACAGATTACTACGGTATGATGGAGCTGGCTGAGAGCATGTACAGAACAGTATGTGAGAAGGTTAACGGCTCACCGGTTGTTAAGTATGGAGATGTGGAGATTGATTTCTCTAAGCCATTTGAGAGAATTACAATGATTGATGCTGTTAAGAAGTATTCTGGTGTGGACTTCACTGAGGTTAAGACTGACGAGGAAGCCAAGGCTCTTGCAAAGGAGAGGGGCATCGAGTACGAGGATAGACATAAGAGAGGCGATATCCTTAACCTGTTCTTTGAGGAGTATGTTGAGGAGCATCTTATCCAGCCTACATTCGTTATGGATCATCCTCTTGAGATATCTCCACTTACCAAGAAGAAGCCTGATAATCCTGAGTATGTTGAGCGTTTCGAGCTTTTCATGAATGGATGGGAGATGGCTAATGCATACTCTGAGCTTAATGATCCAATCGACCAGAGGGAAAGATTTGCAGCCCAGGATGCTCTTGCGGCAGCAGGTGATGCAGAGGCTAACCACACAGACGAGGACTTCCTTAATGCCCTTGCCTATGGTATGCCACCAACAGGCGGTATCGGATTCGGTATCGACAGAATGGTAATGCTGCTGACAGATTCTGCGGCGATAAGGGATGTGCTGCTGTTCCCCACAATGAAGTCCTTACCGAACGACAAGTAAGAAAACCCCAGTATTTATGCGGGTT
>CALZFR010000110.1 GCA_945648485.1 uncultured Eubacterium sp.
TAATACTATTATTAACATGGATGGTGCAGAGATTGATTCAATAGAAGTTGTTGTTACAGGTGAAAAAAATATGGACAAATGTATGGAACTTAAACTTGAACTGTCCGAGCTATATGAGCTTGATTTGTCACAAATAAAGGTGTATTGGAGGAAAATGTGAATATATTAGGTGATTTTTTGAATAAAACAGGAAAGGATAAAATATTAATATTACTACTAGTAGGAATTATATTGCTTGTCATATCAATTCCAACGTCAAAGAAAAGCAGCAGTTCACTTTCATCATCAGGCTATGACAGTATTCTTACTGATTCCGAACAGTCTGACCTTGAAGGAAAGCTAAAAAGATGCCTGGCAAAAGTTGAGGGTGTAGGTGATGTGGATGTAATTGTTACATATGATTCTGGTGGTAAAACACCTGAAGGAGTAATAATTGTTGCAAAAGGAGGGGATAACGGAACAGTAGCAACCGAAATTACCAATGCTATTGAAGCCTTGTTAGGGCTACCTGCTCATAAAATTAAAGTTCTTAAAATGATTTGAAGGAGTTTTATTCATGAAAAATAAAAGAAATCAGATAATCATTACAGCTCTTGCTATAATGATTGCAATTGCCGGTTACATTAATTATACCGGAAGTTTGTCAGATATTATATCTATTAAAGATAAAGACAGTGTAACAGCATCTAATGAAATTGATGATAAATATGTCTCTGGAGAAACATTAGATATTACATCAACAGATGAAGATTTTGATGTTCCAGGGGATGGGGAAGTACCTGGTACCGCAATACTTACATCGGCACAGATTTCAAGTGCAAAATTAAGCAGAGAGCAGATAAGGGCAAAAAACAAAGAAGATTTAATGGTGATTGTTAATAGTCAGGATATTTCAGATAGTGCAAAACAGGAAGCTGTTAATAAGTTAACAAGCATTGCTGATGCATCTGAAAAAGAGATTGCCTGTGAATTGCTGCTTGAAGCAAAAGGGTTTGAGGGGGCTATTGTGTCAATCATTGATGGAAAAGCAGATGTAGTAATTAATCTGTCATCAATTTCAGATGTCCAGAGAGCACAGATTGAAGATATTGTTAAAAGAAAAACCGGTTTTAGTGCTGATAAGATTTCAATAAATATTTGCAATAATTGATAAGATTTATTATAATATACAAAAAACTATTGGAGGGTTCTTAAATGACTAAGGATTTTGAGGAAAATAGTAATAATTATAATATTCACGAAAGCATTAATATCGGAGAGGTTCATATATCAGACGAAGTTGTGGCTATAATAGCAGGACTTGCTGCAACAGAGATTGAAGGGGTTCAGTCTATGGCAGGCAATATTACTAATGAACTTGTAAGCAAGCTTGGTATGAAGAATCTTTCAAAGGGAGTTAAAGTTACAATTAGTGATGACAGTGTTGAAGTGAGTCTTGCCCTTAACATTAAATATGGATATGAGATTCCTGCAGTGTCAAAGAAGGTTCAGGATAAGGTTAAATCAGCCATTGAGACAATGACAGGTCTTACAGTTACAGCAGTTAACATTAAGATTGTAAGTTTGAACATTGAAGCAGAATAATAAGCGTAAACAAGACGCCGGGTTGTTACGCAGCCCGGCGTTTTTTCCTTGAACACAAAAATATTCGAAATGAGGACAAATATGACAAGATCAATAATTAGAGAGCATATTTTTAAGATTCTATTTAGAGCGGAATTTTATAACAAAGAGGAACTTATACAACAGACAGATTATTATGTCAGTGAACTTTCCAGTGCTAAAGATAAAGAAATAGAATATATCAAGGATAAAACCCTTGCTATTATCGATAAACTTTCTGAAATTGATGAAATTATTAATGAAAATTCAGATGGATGGCCAACAAACCGTCTTGGGAAAGCAGAACTTACAATCATGAGACTTGCTGTATATGAAATCAGATTTGATGAAGAAATCCCTGATGGTGTTGCAATCAACGAAGCAGTAGAACTATCTAAAAAATATGGCTCTGATAATTCTTCATCCTTTGTTAATGGTGTGCTGGCAAAGATTATTAAATAATATATTTGGTTTAATTACCACATAACAGAGAGGCTAATATGGCAAATTACACTACCGTTTCAAAAATTAATGCATACATTAAAAACATGTTCCGACAGGATTATGTTTTAAGCAGAGTCTCTGTTAAAGGTGAGATATCTAACTGTAAATATCACACATCCGGACATATATATTTCACACTAAAGGATGAGGGTGGAACATTATCGGCAATTATGTTTGCCAGCCAGGCCAAATCTCTTTCCTTTCATCTTTCTGATGGAATGCAGGTTATTGTATCAGGTAGAATTGAGGTATATGAAAGGGATGGTAAATACCAGTTATATGCTAACAGTATAGTTCAAGATGGCATTGGAGACCTGTATAAGAAATTCGAGGAATTAAAGAAGCAATTTCAGGATATGGGGTATTTTGAAAGTGAATATAAGAGACCTATTCCTTATTTTTCGAAAAAAATTGGAATTGTCACAGCCTCTACAGGAGCTGCAATTCATGATATTATGAACATTTCATACAGAAGGAATCCATATGTCTCTTTAGTTCTGTATCCAGCACTTGTACAGGGAGAGGGGGCAGCATCAAGTATTGTCTCGGGAATTGAAAAACTGGATACAATGGGAATGGATGTTATTATTGTCGGCAGAGGCGGAGGTTCCATTGAGGATTTATGGGCATTTAACGAGGAATGTGTTGCAGAAGCCATATTTAATGCTAAAACTCCTATTATATCTGCTGTTGGACATGAAACTGACTTTACGATTGCTGATTTTGTTGCAGATTTAAGAGCACCAACACCATCTGCAGCTGCAGAACTGGCTGTGGCAGATATACATCAGATTGAAAACAGGATTGCCGGATATGAGGAGCTTGTTAATAAAGCATTTATGAAGGTTATATCACAGAAAAGGGCAGTGATAGACAATTATTCCATGCGACTTAAATATCTTAATCCGGTATCAAGGATTAATGAAAAAAGAATAACTCTGGATAGACTTAAAGAACGTCTTGATGATAATATGTCAAGATTACTGAAGGATTACAGACATAAGCTGGAAGTTTACGCCTCAAGGCTACATGGTGTTTCTCCCCTTGAGAAACTGGGACAGGGATACAGTTGTACCCAGAATGAAAACGGTGTTCCTGTAACATCTGTTAGTAATATATCATTGGGGGATATAATTACCACAACATTAAAAGATGGAGAAATAATCTCACAGATTAAGGAGGTAAAGAATAATGAAAGCTTTAACTCTTGAGGAATCATTTTTACAGCTTGATGAACTGATTGGAAAGCTGGAAGATGGCAATGTTCCAATTAGTGAAGCATTTAAGATGTATAAAGATGGAATTAAACTGGTGGAAAATTGTAACCAGCAGTTAGATAAAGTTGAAAAAGAAATAATTGTTCTTAATAAAACAGAGGTTGGCAGTGATGAATTTTGAGAAAGAATTATCCAATAAAGTGAAAGAAACAGACCTGTGTGTTCGAAGTTTTCTTCCAGAGTCAGGAAAATATAAAGAATTAATTGTAGAAAGTGCCAGATACAGTGTAGAAGCAGGAGGAAAACGGCTAAGGCCAATGATTCTTAAAGAATCTTTCCAGCTATGCAAAGGTTCTGATTTTAATATTGTGAAACCGTTTATGGCTGCTATCGAATTTATTCATTCTTATTCACTGGTTCATGATGATCTTCCGGCAATGGATAATGATGATTACAGGCGCGGTAAGCTAACAACACATAAAAAATTTGGTGAGGATTTTGGGATTCTTGCAGGAGATGCACTGCTTAATCATGCATATGAAACAATGCTGAATGCTATTCTAAGTTCTTACAGTAACGGATATGATAAAGATATTATTTTCAGAATGAATAAAGCTGCTTTTGTAATCGCAGGAAAAGCAGGAATAGATGGTATGGTAGGAGGACAATCCTTAGATGTTTATCTGACAGGTAAGGACATGAACAAGGACCAGCTTGAATATATATTTAATCTTAAGACAGGAGCATTAATTGAAGCATCATTCATGGCAGGTGGAATTCTTGCTGGTGCTGATGATAATACTGTTGATGATTTGTGTCTTGCAGGGCATCTTGTAGGTGTAGCTTTTCAGATTCAGGATGATATTCTCGACATATATGGCAGCGAGAAAGAACTTGGTAAACCAGTTCACAGTGATGAGAAGAATAACAAAAATACATATGTTTCTCTTTATGGACTTGATGCTGCAAAAAAAGCTGTAAGCGATATGTCTGTAAGGGCAGAAAATATTTTGAAAAATATTGGGGATAATGAATTCCTGATACAACTTGTTAATTATCTTATTAACAGAACCAAGTAAAAAACAGGATGTGGAATTGCAATGATACTTGAGAAGATCAACAAACCAAACGATATTAAAAAGCTTGATCCTATTGAATATAACCAGCTGGCAGATGAAATCCGTACTTTTCTTATTGACAATATTAGTAAAACAGGAGGACATCTTGCATCAAATCTGGGTGTTGTTGAGCTTACAATGGCTCTTCATATTGTGTTTAATCTCCCACAGGATAAACTTATATGGGATGTAGGACATCAATCTTACACTCATAAGATTCTTTCTGGAAGAAAAGAGATGTTTAATGATTTAAGAAAATTCGGTGGAATGAGTGGTTTTCCTAAGCGTAATGAAAGTAATTTCGATGCTTTTGACACAGGACATAGTTCAACATCTATCTCAGCTGGATTAGGATATGTATGTGCAAGAGATATACAGAAGGAGCACTACAATGTTATCTCTGTAATTGGTGATGGGGCATTGACAGGAGGAATGGCATATGAAGCTTTAAACAATGCCGGACAGTTAAAGAGTAATTTTATTATTGTTCTTAACGACAATAAAATGTCCATTTCAAAGAATGTCGGTGGCGTTAATGAAATGTTAAGCAACATAAGGTCTTCTGACTCTTATTATAACCTTAAGGATGGAGTGGTAAATACCCTGTATAAGATTCCTGGTGGGCATAAGCTTGTAGATTCAATAAAACATACAAAGAGTAATATTAAACAGATTATTCTTCCTGGACAGATGTTTCTTGATATGGGGCTTAATTATCTTGGTCCTGTTAATGGTCATGATATAGAAAAGCTTATAAAACTGTTTAACATTGCAAAAAGAATTGATGGTCCATGCCTAATACATGTTGTTACACAGAAAGGACATGGTTATAAACCGGCTGAACGTAACCCAAGTAAATTTCATGGAATTGCACCTTTTGACATTAAGACAGGTAATCTGATTAATAAAAATCCCAAAACTACCTATACAGATGTATTTTCAAAGACAATATGTGCTCTTGCAAAAAATGATAACAAAATAGCTGCTGTGACCGCTGCAATGCCAGATGGTACTGGATTAAGAAAATTCTCACACTGGTTTCCTGAAAGATTTTATGATGTTGGAATAGCAGAGGAACATGCTACAACTTTCTGTGCGGGGCTGGCAGCTGGTGGATTGAAACCTGTTTTTGCAGTTTATTCATCATTTTTACAGAGGGCTTATGACCAGATACTGCATGATGTATGCATACAACAGCTTCATGTTGTATTTGCCATTGACAGGGCTGGACTTGTAGGAAGTGATGGCGAGACTCATCAGGGGATTTTTGATTTATCATATCTTGGAACTATTCCTAATATGAGTATATTTGCTCCTAAAAATGATTCTGAACTTGCAGCTGGACTTGAGTTTGGACTTATGAATTATAATGGACCATTTGCCATAAGATATCCAAGAGGTAAAGCATGTACCAGATTTCGTGAGTTTAATGAGCCTGTTTTGTATGGAAAATCAGAAGTTCTGTATATGGAAAAAGATATTGCTCTTCTTGCCGTGGGAAGCATGGTAGAAACAGCAAGTGATGTAAGAGATAAGCTTAAGGAGAAGGGATACAATGTATCATTAATCAATGCCCGTTTTGTTAAACCTATTGATACAACTGTTATTCACCAGTGTGCAGACAATCACCAGCTTCTGGTTACACTGGAAGAGAATGTATATACTGGTGGATTTGGCGAAAGAGTATGTCATTATGTTGAAGAAGCATGTCTTAATATTAAAGTATTGAATATCTCACTTCCTGATGATTATGTGGAACATG
>CALZFR010000111.1 GCA_945648485.1 uncultured Eubacterium sp.
TAATTGGATTTTGGTTTGACATATGTTCTAATTCCTTTCATTGTTTGTTATAATACACCATTGTAAAGACAGGATGTTTAAAAGTCAAATTATTAATTGGGAGTTAATATATTTAAATGTTGAAGTATATATATGTGCTCAATGGCGAAAAGTACAACGGGTATGAGGATTTCTGCGACAGGGCAGGAAAGTGTGGAATCAGGGTGTTAAAGCTGGCAGAAGCTGATGGCCGGATTGATGCAACACTTACTGGTGAATGTTCAAAAGATAATGAACTGACAGCGAAAACTATGGATGATATAAAGAATGACAGTCTTTTAATAACAGATACAGATATGGATGGAATATATGAAATGATTGTGGGGCTGGGGGAACGATATTGCGGGAAAGCTCCTTTTGTTGTGACAGATTTTGACATTTCCATGGATTATATCCAGCTTATATATGACAGATACCATAATAAACCCCATACAATAGCGATTACAGACAGGCTGGTAATAAGAGAGATGACGGTGGAAGACCTGCCGGAAATGTATCAGCTGTATGACAGTCTTTCCCACTGTCCATACCTGGAACCACTGTATGAATATGACAGGGAACTGGAATTTACAGAAAATTATATCAGGAATATGTATGGCTTTTTCCAGTATGGATTGTGGCTTGTATATGAAAGAAATACAGGAAAACTTATAGGAAGGGCAGGACTTGAACACAGAGAGATAGATGGCAGAACAAGACAGGAGCTGGGATATATTATCCACAGTCAGTTCCAGGGGAAAGGTTACGGATATGAAGCCTGCAGGGCTGTTTTGGAATATGCAGAACAGGAAATTGGGCTTAGTGAGATATTTGTGTGCATGGATAAAAATAATAATCCATCCAGGAATCTGGCATTAAAGCTTGGCTTTGAAAGCTATGCCACAGACGTGGATGGATTTGACATATATCATATTTATCTGAAACTGCCACATTAATGAAAATATGGCAGGTGATCCGCGCAGACCTACAGACCAAATGCATATTTTATAAATGCAACTGCATTGTCATGGTTAGTAGCGGTAACAACCACGCCGTAGCATGGGTCGCTCATGGTAAGGTCGGTATCTTTCTTAAGGGGAGTATTTATAAGGCTTACCGCAACAGGAATACTGGTGCCATCTTTCATGGTGTAGTACACAATATTGTCCTCACCGATTTTATTCAGCTCCTCCTCTGTAAGAATCTCCCGTAAATCACAGAGGAATGGTTCTGCATCTGTAGAGAAAAATGTTATATAATCCCTGTTGGCAAGATAACCATCCACGTCTCCTACAGAGGCTTTGGTTATCATCTTGGTTCTGGCAACTGCCGCTTCATTATCCATTGGCTGGACAATCAGAGAGTTATTGTAATCAATCTCCACCTGATGCCTTTTTCCGTCAATTCCAAGATAACTGGTAAAACCAGTGGAAATAGCATCAGTACGGTCAAAATACCCTGAAATCTTTCCATCTGCAACATAGATGCTGCACACACTTTCGTAATAATTCTTATAGTGGTAATACACAGTACTGCCAACTGCCACAATCACAATAAGCGCTGCAAGCATGTAGTATTTGTAGTAACCGAATATATAGCTGAACTTCTGTCCCAGGGACAGCTCCTTAAAAGGAGTACGCTGTTCTTTGGGCATTTTTTTCATGGTAATCCTCCGTTCTGTATATAAAAAATTAAATTACAGTTATAATTAAACCATGGATTAGTTTAACACAAGAAACTGCAAAAATGTGGATTTTTATAATTATTTTATACAAATATGTGAGAAAAATCTTTGCAAAATACCATAGATACAGTATAATTTACATCAGCGTAGTAGATTATTGGAGGAATGTTATGTTTAGTATTAATGGAAAACTATTTAAAACTCTTACAAAAGCAGGGGATTTTATTATCCTTGGAGTTCTTATGTGGGTGTTTTCCATTCCGGTTGTTACACTTGGAGCCTCTGTCACAGCAGCATTTTATGTTGGATTAAAGCTTGTCAGGGATGAGGAAGGATATGTGTTCAAGGACTTCTGGAAATCATTTAAAGCAAACTTTAAACAGGGTTTAATTATTGGAATAATAATTGCAGCACTGGGATTTTTTGTATATGAGGATATAAGGATATGCATATACTGGGCAGAAGGCGGCAATACACTGGCTAATATTGCAATGTATGCATTCATCGGCATTGCCCTGGTTCTTGTTGCAGTTACAATATATGTTTTTCCACTGCTTGCAAAGTTTGATAATACAGTTGGACAGACATTGAAGAATTCGCTTGTATTGTGCATGCATCATTTTGGACAGACATTTGTTATGCTTTTATCAACATGTGTGCTTACATTTGTGACAATAAAGTTTTTCACTGCGGCTATTATTACAGTTCCTCTTGCTATATATATTAACAGCTACATTTTATCAAGGGTATTCAAACTGTATATCAAGGAGACACCGGAAGATACTGAGGAGTAGGGATGGTTTTTTCAAGTTTATTATTTGTGTATCTGTTTCTTCCTGTAAATCTTATATGTTATGCGGTTATTTCAGATGTACATAAGAAAAATGCGTGTGTTTTAATATTTTCTTTAATATTTTATGCCTGGATGTCACCAGCCTATCTGATTCTTTTAATGATTATGGCAGGGGTGAATTATATGGGTGCTCTGCTTATTGAGAAATACAGGGGGACGAAAAAGGCTGTGGCAGCACTGGTGGCTGACCTTGCTATCACACTGGGATTTCTGTGCTGGTTTAAGTATATTACTTTTTTCTGCGAAGTAATTAACAGTTTCTTTGGAATATGTGGAGCTAATGTTTTTGAACATATCCCGTTGGCAGCCCTTACTGCCGGAATTTCTTTCTATTCCTTCCAGCTTATTTCATATGTTGTGGATGTGTATACAAAAGACGTGGATGCGGATCATAATTACTGTAATGTTCTTTTGTATACATCGCTGTTCCATCAGTGTATTGCTGGACCAATTGTAAGATATAAGGATATTGCCCTTTCTTTGAAGGATAGAAAAACAGACATTAACTCCATGAGTACAGGTATTTCCAGATTCTGTACAGGTCTTGCAAAGAAGACCCTTCTTGCCAATTCCTGTGGTTCAATATTAGAAACTCTTCTCCCAGAGACTCTTTCCGGTGTTACTCATGCAACAGTGGCTGCTGCATGGATGGGAGCGTTTTTGTACATGCTGCAGATTTATCTGGATTTTTCAGCATATTCTGATATGGCAATCGGTCTTGGTAAAATGACAGGCTTTGTGTACAAGGAGAATTTTAATTATCCATACATAGCTAAATCCGTGACAGATTTCTGGAGAAGGTGGCATATTTCCTTAAGCAGCTTTTTCAGGGATTATGTGTATATTCCGCTGGGCGGCAACAGAAAAGGTATTATGAGGCAGCTTTTCAATATGGCTGTAGTGTGGGGGCTTACCGGTTTGTGGCATGGTGCATCCTGTAATTTTATCCTCTGGGGGCTGTATTATTATGTATTTCTGGCAATTGAAAAGATATTCCTGCTTAAGGTATTTAATAAGCTGCCAAAGTTTATAAATGCTGTTTTGGGAAGAATTTACACTGTGTGTGTTGTGTTCTTTGGATGGGTTCTTTTCAGATTCACTGATTTTGAGATTATGAGACAGATGCTGCGTTCTATGTTCGGCATGAATGGAAATGCACTTATTAACATGGAAAGCAGGACAGTAATTGTTAACAATATATTTATTATTATTGTGTGTGTAATAGCCTGCACTCCATTTGTTAAAAAAATTGCAGAGATGGCAAAACAGAAAGCAAGGGTTGCAGCGGCAGGTCACATGTGGCTCTACAATGCCTTTAATGTGGCTGTTCCTGTAGTGCTTCTGGCATTATCTACAGTTGCACTTATCGGTGACAGCTATAATCCATTTATTTACTACAGATTTTAGGAAGAAATGCTTGAAAAATGCTGTGATATAAAATAATATAGAGACAAGATAAATCGTGATTTAAATTTGCAGAAGAATGTCTGCGCTGGGAATGTCAGATTATATACTTTTTATACATGGTGGGGGAGAAATAGTCATCAATGACCAATGATGAATTAAGTAAACAGGTGAAATTACGTGAATACAAGATGAAAAAAGCCGCAGTCTTTAAGATTGTGGTTTTTTGTGGTGCTATTCTTGCAGGAGCCGTATTTTCAATGTTTATCCCTTTAAGAGAGACTTTTTCTGAAAAAGAAAAAAGGGAGCTTACTGCATTTCCAGAGTTTACCTGGGAAAGTTTCATGGGTGGAAGTTATTTCGGGCAGATAGATACCTGGTTTGCAGACACATTTCCTTTCAGGGACAGTCTTATTGCATGCAATGAGAAAGTTAACAACCTGTATGGTATAAGAAATCAGGTGATTCAGGGAACTCTTGTAGCTGGCGATGAAATTCCAGATGTAGCTGGAGATATGGAATCTCATTTGATTGCAAGTAAGGATGCAGGTGGCGGACAGGCTCCTGATGATGTGGAAATTACTGAAGATATTACCAGTTCCTACTACAGTGAGGATGGTGTCATATATTCCAATATTGAGACTAATTATGGATTTAACCAGCTTGAAACGGAAATAGAAGCATCTGATATCGGAACAGACGTGGAATATACGGAAGGGGAAATAGCTGCCACAGCAGGAGAGAGTCTTGGCTCTATATTTGTTGTGGGGGACAGGGCGTATAATTATTATTCTTTCTCCCAGGTTAATTCTGACAGATACACAGATGTGGTTAATAATCTGGCAGAAGCCTTAAGCGGAATGTCCAAGGTGTATAGCATGATTGTTCCGACAAGTATTGATATTACGCTGGATGCTGCCACGAGAAACAGTCTTACCAGCAGTAACCAGAAGAAAGCTATTCTGTATATGTACAGCAGGATGAGCAAGGATGTTGGAAAGTGTTATGTATATGATGTACTTCACCAGCATAGGGATGAGTACATATATTTCAGGACAGACCACCATTGGACGGCATTGGGAGCATATTATGCATATAATGTTTTCATATGGCAGGAAGGAAAAACTGCTAACTCACTGGACTCATATGAGAAGATGATGTTCAGCGATTTTAAGGGAAGCTTTTACAGACAGAGCGGTGTAAGGTCCCTAGGAAATAATCCTGATACGGTGGAGGCATATAAGCCTGTTGGAACTAACCGGATGGAGATGATAAACAACAGGGATGAACATATTGATTACAATGTTATCACAGATGTGTCAGAATGGAGTTCTACCAGCAAATACAGTACTTTCATCGGTGGAGATAATAAGTTTGTCCATATAAACAATCCGGAGATTAACCAGGAGTCTTCTATTCTTGTTGTGAAGGAGTCTTTTGGTAATGCATTTGTTCCGTTCCTGGTTGACCACTATAAGAATGTGTATGTTGTGGATTACAGATATTTCAATGGAACGGTAAGTGAACTGGTGGACAGGTACAATATTGGAACGGTGCTGATGCTGAACAATATTGCGGCTACGTCAACGGACTCAAGGGTATCTGAGATGGAGAACGTGTGCAGATAGCTGCCTGAGGTTTCCCTGCCTAAACAGATGCCAGCAATAGCCAGGGTTATACCGCAGGTTATGGGAATAAACTAAAAAAGCAAATAGGAACTACGAAGAGAATCTAACCGTTGCGGCGCATATATTTTACACTCGCTTATTTCAGCAACTGCCCGACAACTCGCCCCTGGTCGGGGCTCAGACATTCGTGCAGTTGCTGAAATAAGCGAGTGTAAAACATACACACCGCAGCGCTAAGATTTCTTCTAATGTTCCTATTTGCTTTTTTAGTTTATTCCCATAACCTGCGGTATAACCCTGGCTGTTGCTGGCATCTGTTTGGGCAGGGAATTTCAAAAGGTTTCCTGCAATTTCTATAAATTTTACTGACCTATCATAAATACATAGGAGAAAATCAGCGGATATCAGAGGGCTATGGCTGTGCCAATGGGGACCGGACTGCTGACTAAACAGGCAGATTAGAACATTAGAAGAAATCTTAGCGTTGCGGTGTGTATGCCTTACACTTCGCCACCAATGGGGCAACTGTTTGAGCCCCGACCAGGGGCGAGTTTT